>DAHWHV010000619.1 GCA_027335545.1 Clostridia bacterium | reverse complement strand
CGGTGCAGCCCTGCGGCCAGGTAATCTCTGTGCATGGTCGCCAGGCGCGCGCGGTCCAGCGTCACGCCGAGTCCCGGGGCGTCGGGCACGCGCAGGCGGCCGGCGCGGAAGGTCCAGGCCTCGCGGATCACGTCGTGGCCGACCTGCCAGGGGTAGTGGGTGTCGCAGGCGGCGGTGAGGTGCGGCATGGCGGCGGCCGCGTGCACCATGGCGGCCAGCGACACGCCCAGGTGGGTGTTGCTGTGCATCGACACACCTATCCCGAAGTCGCGGCAGAGGGCTGAGAGACGCACGCTGGCCCGCGGGCCACCCCAGAAGTGCGCATCGGAGAGCACGTAGTCCACCGGCGCGAGACGCACGGCGCGGGGCATGTCGGAGAAGCCGACGACGCACATGTTGGTCGCGGTGGGCAGGCCCGTGCGACGACGGACCTCGGCCATGCCCTCCATGCCGCGCGTGGGGTCTTCGTAATACTCCAGGCCGATCTCCCGCAGGCGCGCGCCCGCGGCGACGGATGTCTCCACCGTCCAGATGCCGTTGGGATCCAGCCGCAGCGGAACATCAGGCCCGAGCGCCGCGCGCAGGGCCGCGACGGCGTCCACCTCCTGCTCGGGTGGGAACACGCCGCCCTTCAGCTTGAAGGTGGTGAAGCCGTACACCTCCTGGAAGCGCCGGGCCTGGCGCACCAGGCCCGGGGCGTCCACGGCCTCGCCCCAGGCATCCGGCGGGGGCGGGGGCGAGCCGTCGGGGCGCGGCGCGTGCTGGGCGAACTTGTAGAACAGGTAGGCGGAGAACGCCACCACGTCGCGCCATCGGCCGCCCAGCAACTCGGCCAGGGGCACCTGGGCGTGCTGCCCCTGCAGGTCGAGGCAGGCGACCTCGATGGCGGCGTACGCGTTGCGCGCAAAGGAGCGCGTGGCCCCGGGGGCGTGGTGCGCGGCGCCGCCCAGCGCGGTCTCGCCAGCCGGACCGGGGGCAGCGGGCGGGGCACTGCGCACCCCTGCCTCCACAGCCGCCAGGTTCCAGGGGTCGAGGCCGGTGATCCGCTCCCCCGCGGCGCGGAGGGCATCCACCGTCGCGTCGTCGCCATAGGCCTCACCGAGGCCGACGCGCCCCGCGGCGTCCTCCACCTCGACGATGGAGCGCAGGGCGTATGGCGCGTGGCAGCCGGCCGCGTTCAGCAGCGGCGGGTCGGGGACGGCCACGGGGGTCACCCTCACGCGGGCGATGGCGGGGGGGCGCGCGGGCACGGGCAGGCCCTCCTCCCTCGGGGGCACGACGGTCAGAGAGGCGCATCCCGGGATGCCCGGTTTCGCGGGCCGGCCGGGAGGCCCTGCCGGGGCGGCCGGCGCCCCAGGGTGGCGTCATTCCGCCAGGGGGCTTGGGGGGTCGAACGATGGCGCGCGCAGCCGTGCGGTGGTGGGCGGGGGCACCCGCTGCCCGCCCCGGTGCCTGCCACCGCAACGGCCGCACGATTTCGGCCAGGGGCGACCACGGTGGCGGTGCACGGAGGGGCTCCCCAGAGCCGCCGTACGCCCCGAG
>DAHWHV010000617.1 GCA_027335545.1 Clostridia bacterium | reverse complement strand
GGCGCCACGGTAGTCCGGGTGGTGCAGCGCGATGTCGGCGTCCATCACCCCCACCAGGGTGACCCCCGGCACGTCCCAGCCCTTGGCCACCATCTGCGTGCCGACCAGCACGTCGGCCTCGCCAGCGCGAAACGCCTCGTAGATGCGGCGATGCGCCCCACGGGCGCGGGTGGTGTCGAGGTCCATGCGCGCCACGCGCGCCTCGGGCCAGAGGGCCGCCACCTCGGCGGCGAGGCGCTCTGTGCCGCTGCCCTTGAGCCAGAGGAAGGCCCCGCCGCAGCGCGGGCAAAGGCGCGGCACCGGCCGCTCGGCATGGCAGTAGTGGCAGCGCAGGGCGTGCTCAGCCTGGTGGTAGCAGAGGCTGACGGAGCAGCTCTGGCAGCGCGCGCAGAAGCCGCACGCGCCGCAGAGCAGCAGCGGCGCAAACCCCCGCCGGTTGAGCAGGAGCAGCACCTGGGCGCGGCGACGCAGGTGCCGCCCCACGGCGTCGCGCAACTCAGGGGTGAACAGGTGGGAGGCGGGTGCCCCGCCCGCCCGCGGCGCGTCCCCGGGTTGCGCCTGAGCGGTCGCGGCGCCGGCACCCCGCATCTGGCGCCTGTCGATCACGCGCACCGCCGGCAACGGGCGGTCCCCCACGCGCCGCCGCAGCGGCAGGAGGACGACGCCGCCTCCCTGGGCCGCCGCGAAGCTGCCGAGGTCGGGGGTGGCGCTGCCGAGGATCACGGGGATCCGCAGGCGCTCGGCGCGCCACAGCGCCACGTCGCGGGCGTGGTAGCGGGGCGCCTCGTCCTGGCGGTAGGAGGCCTCGTGCTCCTCATCGACCACCAGCACCCCCAGCCGGGGCATCGGCGCAAAGACGGCGGAGCGCGCGCCCACCGCCACGTCCGCCCCACCATCTCGCACGCGCCACCACTCGTCCCGGCGCTCGCCCTCGCCGAGCCCGCTGTGCAGCACGGCCACCGCCCGGCCGAAGCGCGCGCGGAAGTGCGCCACCGTCTGCGGCGTCAAGGCGATCTCCGGCACGAGGCAGAGCGCCTGGCCACCGGCTGCCAGCACCCGCTCGATGACACGCAGGTAGACCTCCGTCTTGCCGCTGCCGGTGACGCCCCAGAGCAGGAAGGCGGCATACCCGCCCAGCGCGGCCACGACGCGCGCGACCGCGGCACCCTGCTCGGTGGTGAGCGGCGGAGGCTCCGCGGACGGGGTCTCCACCTCCCCCGCGAAGGGGTCACGGCGGACGGCCCGCGGGCGGCGTTCCACCAGCCCGCGTCGCACGAGGGAGGACAGCGCGGCGGCCTGGCAGCCGCGGACGCCCAGTTCGCCCTGGGTCAACCCGGGCTCCGCGCAAATCGCGCGCCAGGCCCGCCATTGCGCCGGAGCGCGCGCCAGCGCCTCCTCGGGGCGCGGGAGCCCCGCCGCCGCGCGCGGGAAGTAGGCGAAGACCGAGCGGGTGCCCCCCCCCTCCCGCGGCCCGGGCGGCAGCAGGGGCCGCACCGCTTGGCCGAGACCACAGCAGGTGCGCTCGGCCAGAAAGCGCGCGAGGTCGAGTTCGTCCTGGCCGAGCAAAGGCTCGGGTTCCTGGACCGAGAGCACCTCGCGCAGCGGGCCGGCCGCCGGGGCACCCGGCTGGGCGCGCACGGCGAAGACCACGGCGGGCAGGGGCGTGCGCCGGTTGGCGAACGGCACCAGGACGCGGTGCCCTGGACGCACCACGTCCGCCAGCGCGGGCGGCAGTGCGTAGGTGAAGAGTTGGTCAGCCACCTCGGGCCCCGCGTCAGCGGCCAGCGCGACGTCCGCGTGGGCGGGCGGTTGGGGAGCGGGGGCCTCGGACCAGAGCGGAATGGCCCGCGCGGCGGCCACCGGGCCGTGGCTCATCGGTGTACGCCCGCCGCCACGCCGCCGTCTGTTGCGCCGCCCGCCGCGGCCCCGTCGTCCGCCAGCGGCTCCAGGCCAACCGGCGGTCCCCCCGGGCCGACCGTCGCGGGGGCCTGCAGCCCGAAGCGCAGCCCATGCGGCGCGCCGGCAAGCCCACCGGAGATCAGCAGGCGCATGGCCTGCTCGATGGTGAGGTCGGTGTGGCGCACGCGGGCGGCGTCCACCAGCACGACGTGGCCGGCGGTGGGCGGCGAAAAGGGGACGAAGACGGCGGCACGCGGGGGGTCGCCTGGGACGCGCTCGGCCACGAGGAAACCGAAGGTCAACGTCTCCTCG
>DAHWHV010000606.1 GCA_027335545.1 Clostridia bacterium | reverse complement strand
GGCGGACGGACCCGGCGGCGTTCAGGAAGAAGCTCGTGGGTAGGGCCGTGACCCCGTAGGCATCCCCCACGTTGCCGCTGCGGTCGAGCAGGAACGTCCACGGGTAGCCGCGGCTGGCGACGAACGGGGCCACCAGCGAGGCAGGCTCCCGCTCGTCGATGCCCACGATGTGCACCCGGTTCCCCTCCAGGCGCGCGAAGCGGGCCAGGACGGGCAACTCCACCTTGCAGTTCGGGCACCAGGTGGCCCAGAAGTTCAGGAGCACCGGGCGGCCGCGCAGGCGGCGCAGGGAGACCGGGCCGGAGGCCAGCGAGGGCAGCGTGAAGGCCGGCGCGCGCAGCCCCACGGCGCCACTGCCGCCGACCAGGCCGTGGCGGCGCCCCGCCGCCGTGCTGAAGAACACCCCCGCCAGGGCCAGGAGGACAAACAGCCAGACGGCGGGGCGCTTCACGAGGCCCCCCCCTCCGGGGGTACGGGTTGTCCGCCGGAACGCGGCCCGGCCGGGAGCGCGGCGGGGCGGTGGCCCCAGCGGAGGGCCGCCCCCAGGGCCAGCAGGGCGAGGGCCGCGTCGGCCAGTTGGGTGGCGGACCAGGGCGGCAGGGCCAGCGGCGCCGGAACGGTGAAGCCCAGCACGAAGCGGAAGGCCGAGCCGATCGCGACCAGGGTCACCAGGCCCTGCCCCGGGTAGTCCAGGCGGTCGCGCTGCGACCAGAGCAGGGCCGCGAGGCCGGCGAAGCCGATCAGGCCGTAGAGCTGCACGGGCTGCACCCCCACCCCGCCGTAGAGCGGGGCGCGAAAGGCCGCCTCGGGCCGGCCGAGGGCGGGCATCCCCAGCCAACCGATGCCCAGGGCCAGGGCGACACCGGGGGCCAGGGCGTCCAGGACGGCCAACCGCTCCCCCGCCGGACGCGGGCGCAGCGACCACCAGACGGCCAGCAGGGCCCCGACCAGGGCCCCCGCGTAGGACAGGGAGGTGCCGGTCGCCGAGAGCCAGGTGAGGGGCTGGGCCCAGCGCAGGTCGGGGATGGCCAGCTGGTTGCCGAGCCGGCCGCCGACCAGGGCGCCGAGCAGCAGCGGCACCAGGCTCTCCAGGGTCGGGGCGCGCAGGGCGGGCCGGTCCCGCAGGAGGCGCCCGGTGAGCACGCGGCCGGCCACGCCACCGGCCAGGGCGGTCAGCAGGAAGCCGCTCAGGCCGAAGGGGCCGAGCAGCGGGATGTATTGCGGCAGCGGCAGCAGCGGCGACACGGCGCACCCCCCGGGGACACGCCCAGCATAGCGCGAATCGGGTGGGGTGTGCCGGGGGCCAGGGCGCGGGGCACCGGGGGCGCGGGCGGGCACCGGGGATCCGTTGGGCCATCGCGCCAGACCGGCCCCTGCTCCGCCCCGCTGCGGGGTAGCGGGGCGACCCGCCTCGACGCGCCCACGCTGTGGAGCGGGTTCCCGTGAGCGGACGGAAGCGCCGGAGGAGAGCCCCTCGGCGCCGGTGATCGTCCGCTGAAGCACCCGTCGCTGTCGCGGCGGTTCACCCGCCACACTGCGCGCGCAGGCGGACCTGGTCCCACGGGACGCCACAGCCGGCAGCGGAGGCCTGGGGCACCCGAGCAGTGGGCATGGTGATCCCCCAGACGTGCGCCCAAGGTCGAGCGCCATACGCCGCTCACCTCCCCACGATGGAGCAGCGCCAGGGACACCGCTTGTCGGCCCTGCCCCCCGGTGGTAGCCTACCCGCAAGCGAGGTCTTCTCCGGAACGGCCCAGGGGGTGGGGGCCGCAGGGACGCCGCGGTGCGTGCTCGCCCTGCAGCCCGAGCCGCGCACGGTCTCCTGGCGGTGTACTCCAAGCCCCTGCTGACTGGGTCAGCAGGGGCTCGTGCGGCTGGAACGGCCAGGGAGGGATCGGTCGTGTTGGTGTTCAACCCGGCGGCGCTGGACCACATCCGAACGCGCTTTGTCCGTGACCGCCTGCGCGAGACGTCCTTCTCCGACCGGGCCTGGATCGCAGAGCTCCTCTCCTGGGAGGCGACCGCCGCGGACGGAGGCCCGGTGGGCTGGGCCTCCCATGTGGGCTACGGACAAACTCGGCGTGCCCATCCCGTCGAGTGCGAGTGCATCCTGCGGGAACTGCCTACCGGGGAATACACGCCGCCAACGGCCTACCGGGACCTCCTGCGCACCAAGGCCGAGGCGGACGAGCAGGAGCGCCCAGAGGCGGAGCGCAAGCGGGAAGAACGGTGCGCGGCGGAGCGGTTGGCGTGGCGAGAGGCCGGGGGACGGGAATAGCGCGGGTGACCAGCCTCGGCTCGGGGGCTCAGAGCGACCGGCCAACGCCGCCCCGGCCATGTTGGTACAGCGTCACCCGGGGGGTCGGGCGGCTGAGTGCGTCGGCGCTCGATGCCGGGTGGAGGTGGCGCCGCTGCAACATCTCCCTCAGGTATGTCCCCGGCGCACCCGTCCGCGGTTGGCAGGTCAGTAGCTGCAGCACCGCCCGACAATCCGCCCCGGCACGGTGCGCTCCGTCCGTGCGAATGCCGTGCAGCGCCAACAGGGCCTGCAACGACCGCGCGCCAACCCCCCTAGAGTACCAGTCGATGTCGCGCATCGTGCACAGCCACGGCTTGTCCCCGGCGATAGGGTACGCCCGGGTGAGGAAGCCCCGGTCGAACGCGGCGTTGTGCGCGATCAGCACCTCGGCGTGACGAAGTAGGGCGTGGATGCGGTCGTCGTCGAAGGCCTGACCGGCGAGCGCATCCAGGGTCAGACCGTGGACAGCAGCCGCTCCCGGCGAGATCCGGACCGACGGTTCGCGCAGACCAACGTATTGGTCCAGGATGCCTCCGATCGTGCCGTGGTCGCGCCCGAAGCTGAAGACGACGATGGCCAACTCCACGATCTCGTCGAAGCCGGGGCGCAGCCCCGTGGTCTCCACGTCGACCAGCGCAGCGACCCCGCGAGTATCCAGAGGCACGTCCATCCCCACACCCCCTGGGTCCGCGTGAACCGCGAAATGACGCTGGGCCAGCGTGGGCCCAATCATTCGACAAAGGGCAAGGGGCCGCCCCCCCCGGCTGGGAACCACTGCACGGGAATCCGGAATTCGCCGTGCCGGGACGGTCCACCCCCACGCGCGTGGGGACGCCGCACGAGACGAGCCACGTCGCGGAGGATGCGCCGGTCCACCCCCAC
>DAHWHV010000597.1 GCA_027335545.1 Clostridia bacterium | reverse complement strand
CGCGCAGCGCCGCCGCCAGGGCGCGGCGCGTGGCCTGGCTCCGGCGCACGGCCGCGTCCACGGCGTCAGGGTCGAACCCCACGCGCAGCGCCACCTGCAGCCCCGCCTCCAGGGCGGCGACCTCGGGGCGCCCGGAGAGGTCGCGGCACTCCAGGGGGTCGGCCTCGAGGTCGAAGAGCTGCCCGCGCTCGCCGCGCACGTACACGGCCTTGTGACGGCCTCGCCGCAGCATGCGGCACGGCTGGACCACCCCCTCGCCCAGGTACTCGCAGACGGCCTCTCCGCCGTGGCGCCGGGCGGGCCCGCCGGTGGCCAGCGGCAGCAGGCTCTCCCCGCGAAAACCCGCCGTCAGGGGGTCCTCCCCCCAGGGCCCGGCCCCACCCAGGGCCGCGACCTCGCAGAACGTGGGTGCCAGGTCCAGCAGGGAGCAGACGTCCGCGCGGCGCCCCGGCGGGATGCGACCCGGCCAGCGCAGCAGCAACGGGACGGCCGCCGCGTCCTCGTAGAAGACGCGCTTGTACCACATGCCGTGTTCGCCCAGCATCTCGCCGTGGTCGGATGTGAACAGGACCAGCGTGTCCTCGCGCAGACCCGCGCCCTCCAGCGCCGCCAGGAGCTGCCCCACCTTGGCGTCGAGGTAGCTGACCATACCGAAGTAGGCCCGGCGCGCCGCCCGCACGGCCTCGGGACTCGGCGGGTAGAGGTCCACTTCGTGGTGGAGCTGCACCCAGCGGGCGTAGGGATGCATGGCCTCCAGGGGCTGCGCCGGGCTGCGCGGCCCCGGCACGTCCGCCCCGCCGTACAGGTCCCAGTACTGGGGGGTGATCAGGAACGGGTCGTGGGGGTGGGTGAAGGAGGCACAGAGCAGCAGGGGGCGCTCCGGGGCGCGGGCGTGGTCGTAGAGGCACTGGACGGCGCGGGCGGCCACCTCTTCGTCGTAGTCCAGCTGCAGGCCGCGGGCGCAGACCCCGGCCTGCCCCAGTTCGCGCACGCTGGCCCCGGGGTTGTGGACCAGCCCGTCCGCCCAGGACGGCGTCCAGTCGAACCCGGCCGGGTAGATGTCCGTCGTCAGCCGCTCCTCGAACCCGTGGAGCTGGTCTGGCCCGACGAAGTGCATCTTGCCGGCCAGGACGGTGCGGTAGCCGCGCTGGCGCAGCGCGTGGCAGAAGGTGGGCACGGCGGCGGGGAGTTCCGCCCCGTTGTCGTAGACCCCGATCGCCGACGGGAGGCGCCCCGTCATCAGGGAGGCCCGGGAGGCCGCGCAGATGGGGCTGTTGCAGTAAGCGTGCTCGAAGACACAGCCGTCCCGGGCCAACCCCTCCAGGTGCGGCGCGCGCACCACGGGGTGGCCGTAGCAGGGCAGGGCGGAGGCCGCCAACTGATCCGCCAGGATCAGTAGGATGTTCGCGGGCCGCCTCTCCCGGGGGCCAGGCCGCCGGGCCGCGGCCGCTCCGTCGCTCGACAAGGTGCCACCTCCACTGGGGGGTTCTCCGACCGACGCCGGAGGAGGGACCGGGCACGACCGGTGCGGCCGCCAGGTAGACCCGTGGGCCCAGGCGTCCGCGCCCCGACGGCGGCCCCCGCCCCGCGCGGTCACAGGCCGGGGGCGACCTGGGCGATCCCCGGGCCCGTGCTGGGGAAGGACCGGGCGGCGCCGCTGCGTTGCCCGGCGGCCGTCTCCCCGGCCCGGACCACGGCGTCCACGTCCTGGGCGATGCGCCGGAACCCTCCGGACACATCCAGTTGGCGGTTCCAGATCAGGGGCCAGGTCCGGCTGAGCGCGGCGTTGGCCCCCGCGGAGTCGTACCGGAAGAACTCGAAGTCGTAACGGCCCTCCCCGGCCAGGGTCGGGGCGGTCCAGGCCTGCAGCGCCTTGTTCTTGAGGACCGGGGCCACGCTGCGCAGGATGGCCATCCACTCCTGCAGCAGGCTCGGCAGGCTGGGGGGAGACAGGGACAGGCCCATGTAGAAGCGCGACCACTCCGGATCCACGGCGGCGAAGCGCAGCAGTTCCCAGGCCAGTTCCTGGTTCGGCACCCCGGCCACCATCCCGTAGAAGTTGTCGTGCAGGACCCCGATGCGCCCCGCGGGCAGCCGGGGGTAGGGGACGAAGTCCCACTTGGCGCTCCCGCCCAGGCGCTGCACCGCCTGGAGGATCGTCGGCTCGGCCCCCTGCGCGAAGACGGCCTGCCCCGTGAACACCAGCGGCGTGGGGCTGCCACAGGTCCCCGGCGCGGCCACGCCGTCCCAGGTCTGCTGGAAGAAGTACTCACCCGCCGCCACGCTGCCGGGGCGGTCCAGCAGGCAGCGGAGCCCGTCGGCGCTGATGAACGCCCCGCCGGGCCAGCCCTGGACTAGGGCGGGGAAGCCGACGAGCGCCCCGCCGCACCGGGCGTGGGGCCCCCAGGGGAATTGGGTGCCGTAGCGGTGCCGCCCCCCCTTGGTCCCCGTGCACGCCTGCCAGAGGCTCGCCGCCTCGGCGGAGGTCCAGTCGGGGCTGGGGTAGGGCAATCCCAGCTCATCGAGGATGTCCTGGCGGTACAGGTAGGCCTCGCAGGCGGCGTCCTCGGGTAGCCCGTACAGCCCCTGGGGGGTCTGGAAGCGCGCCAGTTGGCCGGCCGTCCACAGGGTGGGGTTGACGTTGTCCCGCTGGAGCCAGGGGTCGAGGCGCTCGAGGAAGGGGAGGATCGTGACCCAATCCGCGCAGCAACTCGCCACGACCCACGGTCGGGAGGCACTGCCGGCCAGGATCGAGCCCACGACGCCCTGGAGGTTGAACGGCGCCGTGAAGACCGCGCGGATCCCCTTGTGCCGCGCGTTGAAGCGGGTGTCCACGAACTCCTGGATCAACCGGGTGGAGGTGGCGTTGAGGGGGATGGACACTACATACAACTGGAAGGGAACGGTGAGCAGCCGCGGCCGGGGGGCCGGCGCCGCGACGGGGTGCGCCTGGGGGCCG
>DAHWHV010000590.1 GCA_027335545.1 Clostridia bacterium | reverse complement strand
CGGGCTCGGCGGGCGGCGCCGCTGCGCTCGCCGGTGGGACGCCGCCCGCCGGCGCCACGCGCGGCGTCACGGAGGCCGCCGTGGTGGAGAACCACCGCCACCGGCTGGAGTTCGACCGGGAGCACGGGGGCATCCGTTCCTGGTGGGCCCTGGGTCGCGAGTGGGTGGACGCCGGCGCGGGCCTGCCCATGTTCGGCTTCATCCACGAGACGGTGGCGGATGCCGCCCACCCCGACCCCCGCCGCCTGCTGTGGACGGGCAGCGGCGCCCCCACCCGGGGCCGCGAACGCGGCTGGCAGGGCGACTGGCGGGCCCGGCGGCGCGGCCCGGACGGCGTCGTGCGCCACGTGGTCCGGCGGCTGCCCTCGGGCACCGAGGTCGTGCAGCACCTGCGGGCCCCGGGGGTCGCGGGCTTGGTCGCCCAGCGCGCCTACCTGCCGGACGAGGCCAACCACGTGGTCTTGGAGGCCTGGTGGGAGATGGGCCTCACCACCCAACCCGAGGGCACCTACCTGGCCTTCCCCTTCGATCTCCCGGAGGTCCAGGCCCGCTTCGACATCGGCGGTCAGGCCGTCCGGCCCGGGCTGGATCAGCTCCCGGGCAGCGCCTACGACTACTTCACCGTGCAGCGCTGGGTGGCGCTCTCGGGGACGGACGCCGGCGTGATCGTCGCCACCCCCGACAACCCCCTCGTCCAACTCGGAGGCTTCCACTTCGGGCGGGGCGAGCGCGCCTTCCGGCCGCTGGAGCGGGCGCTGCTGCTGGGCTGGGTGACCAACAACTACTGGGACACCAACTTCCGCGCCCACCAGCCCGGCCGCGTCACGGCGCGCTACGGCGTCCTGCCCTATGCCGGGCCGTTCGACGAGGCGGCCGCCCACCGCTTCGGGGCCGAGATGGCGCTGCCTCCGCTCTTCCAGACGCTGCAGGAACCGGCCGTGGATGGCCCCTCCCTGCCCGAGCGCGGCGCGTGGCTGCGCCTGCCAGAACCGCCCGCCCTCGTGGTCGGCGTGCGTCCGGCGCCCGACCCAGGCGCCGTCCTGGTGCACCTGTGGAACGCCTCCGATGCGCCGCACGAGGCGGCGTTGGGCAGCGCCGCGCTGACGATCACCGCCGCGGCCGCCTGCGACATCTTCGGCCGCGCCACCGAGTCCCTGCCCGTGCGCGCCGGCGCCGTGACGATCCGCCTGCGGCCCCGGCGGCAGCAGGGCGTCCGACTCCACCTGATCTGAGGGGGTGCCGCCCGTGCGCATCGCGGACCTGCGCGCCACGACGGTGACGGTGCCCCTGGAGGCGCCCCTGCGGCACGCCAACGGCGTCCACTGGGGCCGCTTCGTGCGCACCATCGTAGAGGTCGAGGCGGACAACGGGCTGGTCGGTCTGGGGGAGATGGGCGGCGGGGGCGAGGGGGCCGAGGCGTCCTTCCGCGCCGTGCGGCCCTACGTCGTCGGACACGATCCGTTCCAACTGGAGGCCCTGCGCTTCAAGATCTGCAACCCCACGGCCTCTCTCTACAACAACCGGACACAACTGCATGCCGCCGTCGAGTTCGCCTGCCTCGACCTGATGGGGCAGCACCTCGGCGTCCCGGTCAGTGAGCTCCTCGGCGGGCGCCTGCGCGGCGCCGTGCCCTTCGCGAGCTACCTCTTCTACCGGTACCCCGACCGCGAGGGACGGGGCGAGGTGCGCACGGTCGAGCAGCTGGTCGCCGAGGCCGCCCGCCTGAAGGCGCGCTGCGGGTTCCGGAGCCACAAGCTCAAGGGTGGGGTGTTCCCGCCGGACTACGAGTTGGAGTGCTACCGGGCACTGGCCGCCGCCCTGCCCGGGGACTCCCTCCGCTACGACCCCAACTGCACGCTGTCCGTGGAGGAGGCCATCCGCTTCGCCCGGGGAATCGAGCACCTGCGCAACGACTACCTCGAGGACCCGACCTACGGCCTGGCCGGCAATCGCCGCGTCCGGGCCTGCTCGCGGGTTCCGCTGGCCACGAACACGGTGGTCGTCAACTTCGAGCAGCTGGCCGCAAACGTGCTGAACACGGGCATCGATGTCGTCCTCCTGGACACGACGTTCTGGGGAGGCCTTCGCCCGTGCCTCAAGGCGGCGGCCGTCTGCGAGACGTTCCAGCTCGGCATCGCCGTGCACTCCAGCGGGGAGTTGGGCGTCCAGTTGGCGACGATGCTGCACCTGGGCGCCGTCCTGCCCAACCTGACCTTCGCCGCGGACGCCCACTACCACCACCTGCTGGACGATGTCATCGAGGGCGGGCCCCTGCCGTACCAGGACGGGACGATCCGCGTGCCGACCGGCGCGGGCCTCGGGGTCCGGCTGGATCGCGAGAAGCTGCAACGCTACAGCGCACTCTACCGGGAGCTCGGCGGGTACGCCTACGACCGCGACCCGGCCCGCCCGGACTGGTTCCCGCTGGTGCCCAACACCCGTTGGGCCGACCCCGCCCGAGAAGGCTGAGCCGACGCGGGGCCCGGACGGCGCGGCCCAGGCGGAGCGGCGCGCCGTGCCCGTCCCTCCCAGTTCGCCCCACGACGGCGGACGTCGGTGCCGACGCGCGCGCATCGATTCCCGCCTCGGTCGACCACACGGGGGACGCCGCAGGAGTCGACGCGCGAGCACAGGTCAGCCGGAGCGGTTGCTGGGCGAGGCTGCCCGCCACCGGTCCGGCGGACGCCGACGCTGCTGCCGGGCCCTGCCCTCCTCTGCCCCCACCAACCAACGCTAGGGCCTGTCAGCGACGTAGCAGTTGGCTATCCCTTCCAACGCACACGGTGCCCCCGGCGGTCCCGGCCTCACGCGGCCGAACCGCCGCCCGCCCAGCGACCCGCCCCCGGCCCCCCAGAGGCATGCGCCCCGGCGCGGCGCCCAGGACCCCCCCCGGCGCGTCCAGCGCACCTCCGACCCCCACCCCGCAACCCCGCCTCCCCGCCCGGGCGCGCTCACCCCGGCCCCCGCGCAGCCACCAGCAGGGTCTCCGCTGTGCGCGCGGCGAAGGCCTCCGGGGAGCGGGCGCTGGAGACGGCGGGGAGGCTCGCCCGAGACCCCGGCGGGGCAACGCGTCGCCCGGGGCCCCACCCCTGCCCCGCTTCCGCCACCCAGCCGGTAGGGAGGGATCCGCCACGCAAGCCCACGTCCTGACCGCCTACGGCGCCCCCGAGGTCCTCCGGCTCTCCGCGGCCCCCGATCCGGAGCCGGGCCCGGAGGATGTCCTCGTCGCCGTGCGCGCCGCGGGCGTCAATCACGCCGACACGGCCCAGCGCCAGGGTCGCTACGCCCCCCCGGAGCCGCGCCCCCCCGTCGAGATCCCCGGCCTGGAGTTCTCCGGAGAGGTGCTGGCCACCGGGACGCGGGTGCGCCGCCACCGGGTGGGCGAGCGCGTCTGCGGCCTGTTGCCCGGCGGCGGCTACGCCGAGCGGGTGGTGACCCACGAGCGATTGGCGATGCGCCTGCCCGCGGCCCTCTCCTGGGAGGAGGGGGCCGCCATCCCCGAGGCCTACCTGACGGCCTTCGACGCCCTCTTCGACCAGGCAGACCTGCGCGCGGGCGAGGCCCTGCTCGTGCACGCCGTCGCCAGCGGGGTCGGCCTCGCGGCCCTGCAACTCGCGCGGACGGCCGGGGCGCGGGTGTTCGGCACGTCTCGCCAGGCGGCCAAGTGCCGCCGGGCCGAGGCCCTAGGCGCCACGGCCACCGTCGAGATGGGGCGACCGGAGACGGACTTCGCGGCGCCGATCATCGCCGCCAACGGGGACCGGGGTGTCGACGTGGTCCTGGACCTGGTCGGCGGCGCCTACCTGGGACGGAACCTCGCCGTGCTGGCGGAGGGGGGACGCCTGGTGACGCTGGCCCTGAAGGCCGGGGCCCGGGCCGAACTCGACCTGGGGGTGGTGATGGCCAAGCGCCTCCGCCTGGGCGGCAGCACCCTGCGCCCGCGCGCCATCGAAGAGAAGATCGCCCTGACCACGGAGTTCGAGCGGCGCATCCTGCCCCTGTTCGCGGCGGGGAGCCTCCGGCCCGTCCTCGACCGCGTCCTGCCCTGGCAAGAGGCCGCCGAGGCCCACCGGTTGATCGAGGCGGGCGCCCTGGTGGGCAAGGTGGTGCTTCGGGTCGGGTGAGCGCCGACTTCGACTCGCAGGCCGAGCGCATCGAGTGGGACGCACCGCCGGATGTGCGGCTGGACCTGCTCTGCCCCGTGCAGTCCGCACTGGAGGTCGCCTGGACGCCCCAGGGGCCCTTCCGGCTGGTGGATGCGCCCGAGGCCCTGCGCCGCCGCCGGGCCGGCAAGGCCTGCGGCCGGCTCCGCCTGACCCTGCGGGACGACCAGGCCCCCTGGAACCGCGGCCCGTTCGCGCTGACCTGGGGGACGGTCGCGCCTCCTCCCCGCCGGCGGTGGCGCCGCCGGCGGGGAGGAGGCGGCCATGGACGCCCGCACCTTCGGCCAGATCTACTGCGGGGCCATCACGGCCGGCGAGGCCGTCCGCTACCGGGAGGCGGGGATCGGACCGGCGGGGCTGCGCCTGCTC
>DAHWHV010000586.1 GCA_027335545.1 Clostridia bacterium | reverse complement strand
AGGCCCCCGCACCCCCGGCCGTGGTCGCCGCGCCGGCCCCTGAGGCCCCCGCACCCCCGGCCGAGGCCCCCGACGGCGCAGCCCCCCTGACCGCACCCGCTCCGTCCCCTGCCGCCCTGGAGCCCCAGCCAGCCCCGGACGAAACCCCGGAGGTCCGCGCCGCCCCCGTTCCGGGCGACGCGGCAGCGGAAGTCCCAGCGGAACCGGCGACGGAGGCCATGGCGGCGACCCCGGAAGCCGCGCTGGCCGCTCCCGGGGCCCCGACGCCGGACACCCCGGCACGCCGCCCCTCGTCGCGCGCGCCCGGGCGATCGGCCGGCACCGGGACGGCGCCGCAACGGCGAGCCAAGGCGGGTGAGGAATCGGCCCCCCGCTCCAGCCGGGCCAAGGACCCCAATCGGGTGCCAACGCGTATCGTGGGGGGACAGCGGGAAACCGGCGCGACGGTCGACGGCCACAGGGAGGCGCCAACCCCCAGCGGCTCCGAGGCGTCCGCCGTGGACGACGGCGCGGGGTAGGGGCCGGAGCCCCTCTGCTCCGGCAGGGGGCGATTGGCCACCTGTCCCCCCCGCGGTCGGACCGGACGCGCTGGCCGTCGGGGTGGGACCCACGCCCGGCGGGAGGGGAGGATGCCGCGTTGGCCGTCAGCGGTGCCATGTCGACCTGGGGACTCCGCCGCGAGGTCCCGTTGCGTGCGCCCTCCGAGGGCGGGCCCGATGTCCGCTCGGCGGGGGACGAGAAGGCCCAAGCCGCTTCCCGGCCCGCACCGGGCTGGCCGGGGACGGGCACGGAGGCGCCAGCCCCGGCACCGCCCGGGTCGGGCCCGCCGGGGGCGCCCCCTGTGGGTGCGCCGGGTTCTGGCGGCGCGACGCCCCAAACGCGGTTCAGCCCTTGGGACGCCGCGCCAGGCGCCCCAAGGCGTCAGGCCTTCCGCGGCGCCTACGTGCCCCCGTTGCTGCCGCCCCAGGCATACCTGAGCCGGCCTGCATCCGCGGGCCCCGTCCGGCGCATCGCCGCGCCGGCAGAGACACCGGGCCAGCCCCCCGTGTGGTCCAGGGCCCCCGGAGCCACGACCAGGGGGATCCCGTTCCAGCCGGCCCGGCCGACGGCGCCCCATACGTTTCGCGCGAGCCCCGGCGTCGTGCCGCCCGTTGTCCGTCCCGGCCGGAGCGGGGCGGCCCCAGGCTTCGACCCGAGGCGGGGTACGCCGCTGGTGCCGTTCCGGTGATGCCGCTGACGGCGGGGCCGTGCGCCCCGCACCGGTAACCGCGGCGGGCGTCCGGGATGGCAGGTTGAGAGAGGGTGGACTCTGCCGACCGCGTCCACCCGGACGCGGCCGGCACCTACCCGAGCGGTGGCCCGGACCGCGCCCCAGGCCGACGCCCAGGGACGCCGACACCCCGCAGCGCTTGCTTACAGCCGCGCCAGGCACAACCCCGCCAGGCCCGCCCAGGCGGGTGCGTCCCCCCCGCCCAGGGCCTGGGAGCGGAGGTCGAGGGCCTGGACCAGCCGCTCGACGGCCAGCAGCGCCGACAGGAACGGCAAACCCGGCACAGCGCGCCCGCTGCTGGCGTAGGCAGCGGCGAGGGCGTCCCCGATGGCCCGCGAGGCCCGAGCCGAAAGCCCGTGGGCGAAGAGACCGACAACGGCCGTGGCGAGGTCGTACGCGGCCGGCGCCACGCGGACGTGCTCCCAATCCAGCGCACCGGTCAGCCGCCCCGAAGCGATGGCGAAGTGGTCCGGAGACCAGTCCCCGTGGCAGAGGACCTCGTCGCCCTCGCCCCCTGCCCCCGCGTGGGCCAAGTGGGCCGTCAAGGCGGCGATGGCCTGGGCCAGCAGGGGACCGCAGTCGGCGCTGTGCGTGCGCCCCGCCACCCCGGCCCAGCGCGGGAGCCGGGATTGGAGGTCCGCGGCGAGCGTCTCCCTCGCTGGCCAGCCCGCCTCCGCTGGCCGCCCGCAGAGCAGCGGTTCGAGACGCGCGTGCACCGCCGCCATGGACCGGCCCCAAGCCTCGACCGGCAGTGCCGTGCCCGCGTGGAGGGCCGCAGCCATCACCCCCCCCGGCAGGCCCGTCAGACAGAGCGCCCTGGCCCGCGCGGGCAGGTCCGCCCCGGCCGGCCAGGTGGGCCCACCCCCCTCCCACCGTGCCTCCGCCCCGGACCCCGCCTCCGCCGGCGACCAGGCAGCGATGCTCGGGGCCAGCGGCTCCCCGGGCGTCTCGGCCAAGTGGCGGAGGACAAGCACTTCCGCAGGGGAGGGGGCACGCTTGAGGTACCAACAGGCGGGGGAGGCGGGGGCCCGCAGGCGCCAGACCCGGCCACGCGGGCAGCCCGTCGGCGCGTCGGCCACCAGGCCGGTGACGCCCAGGGCGCGCCCCAGCAGCCCGACCTCCTCCGCAGACGGGGGCGCCGCCGCGGCGACATCCCCACCGACCTCCTGCCGCGCGCCGCCGGAGGACCGGCCGACCGTGCGCGGCGGCGCGGGGGCAGCGGTCACGGCGGCGTGAGCGGCCGCGCCGGCGCCGCGGGGCGCCCCTGGCCGGGGGCTGCCGGAGCCGACCGCGGACCCCCGCCTATGGGCATCGGCGTGGGGCGCGGGGTCCGCCGTTGCTGCAGGACCCGGGAACGCGGTCGGCCGGCCAGATGAACGCCATGCGCAGGGCAGCCTAAGCCCCTCCCAAGCGCCGCAGCGGAGCCGCAGCGGCGGTGACTCGCGATCGACAACGGACGACGGGGCCCGTGCGCTGTGTCCCCGGGCCGCCGCCCCCGAACCCATGTCCACCCCGGCGAGGGGGAGGGGCATCCGTACACCGGCCCAGGGGCACATGGGAGCATATGCCGGGCTGGCGCCAGCACGTGTCGAAAGCCCTTGCCCGCCGCCGCAGGACAGGGGAGACCCGCCAGGGCATCCGTTGGGCCGAGCCGGCCAAGATGAAGTCCTTCTCCGTGAGGTGCTTGAGCCACAGACGTTTCCAGCCACGGGTCAAAGTCGCGGCGTACGTCGGCGACGCACCTGGTGGCCACGGGCGGTTCGCAGCGGCCGTTGTCCCCGGGGCCCTTCTGCCGCAGGTCCCAGCCCGTCGCGGGCGGGCCGCGCGCGCGGCCACCGGCACCTCGCCCATTGGGCCCTTCTGGCCGAGGGCCCCCTCCGGAAGGGCTTCACCCTGCCGAGGCAGCCGCTTCGGCAGGGATCCCCGCCGCCTGACCGAAGGCTGCGCGCACCGGTGACCGCCGGCCCGGGGCACGTGCCGACTCCTGGCGACCCGCCTTGGCGGGTGGTGCTCCGTGGGCGGCCGCCGGGGGAGCGGCGGCGGCCTGGCGCACAGGGAGGTCCGCCGATGGCGTGCCAGCGCCGCGGGTCCGGGCGTCCCGACCCTCCCCCGGCGCGCGCCCTGGGGACCCGCGGCGCTGAGGGCGTGCGGCTCTTAGGGCACGCGGCTCTGGGGGAATGATGCCTGACCGTCGGGCCGGCGAGGTGGAGCGTGGGTTTGACCCCGTGCGCGTGGTCGGGGCGAGCGGAGATCGGCGAGGGGGACGGTGGGGCGCATGGGCGCGGCAGGCGAGCCGGAGCAGGGTGGGGTCGTGGTCCCGGAGGCGATTTGGCGCGAGTACGACGTGCGCGGCGTGGCGGGTCGGGACCTGACGCCGGACCTGGCGCGGCTCCTGGGGCTGGCCTTCGCCGAGTCGGTGCGGCGGCGGGGGGGGCACGAGGTCCTGGTCGGCCGGGACAACCGCACCTCTTCGCCGGAGCTGGCCCGGGGGGTGATCGCTGGCCTGGGCGAGGCCGGGCTGCTGGCGGTCGACCTGGGGCAGGTCACCACCCCCGTCTTCTACTTCGCCCGCATCCGCTACGGGATCGACGCCGGAATCATGGTGACGGCCTCCCACAACCCCGGACACCAAAACGGCTTCAAGCTGGGCCTGGGCCGCGGCACCCTCGTCGGCCAGGAGATCACCGATCTCGGCGCCCGGGTCCGCGCGCTGGCCGCCGAGGGTGCGCGCGTCGGCGAACACCCGCCGGCACGCACCCTCGACGCCCTACCGGACTACTATCACGACCTGACCGAGCGCATCCGGCTGGCCCGCCCGCTGCACGTCGTGGTGGACTGCGGCAACGGGACGGCGTCCCCGATCACCCCGGAGGTGTTCCGTCGGCTCGGGTGCCGGGTGACGGAACTGTACTGCACCTCCGATCCGACCTTCCCCAACCACCACCCCGATCCGGTCAGGCCCGAAAACCTCCGGGACCTGGTCGCCGCGGTCCGGCGGGAGGGCGCGGACCTGGGGATCGGCATCGACGGCGACGGGGATCGCCTGGGCGCCGTAGCGGACGACGGGCGCATCCTCTGGGGCGACGAACTCATGATGCTGTATTGGCGGGAACTCCTTCCGCGGCACCCGGGGAGTCCGGTCCTGGTCGAGGTCAAGTGCTCCCAGGCGTTGTGGGACGATGCCGCCACCCACGGGGGACGCCCCTTCTTCCACCGGACGGGGCACTCGCACATCAAGGCGACCCTGTACGCGCGCAACCTGCCCTTCGCGGGGGAACTCTCGGGGCACCTCTTCTTCCACGACGAATTCCCCGGTTACGACGACGCCACCTACGCCGCGGCCCGCCTGGCTAGGATCGTCGCCAGCGGGGACCGTCCGCTGTCGGAGTTGGCTGCAGAGCTGCCGCGCTACCCCTCGACCCCGGAGACGCGGGTCCCCTGCGCGGACGCAGTCAAGTTCGAGGTCGTGGAGCGACTGCGGAGACACTTCGCCACGGACCACGAGGTGGTCGCGGTCGACGGAGCCCGCGTCCTCTTCGGGAACGGTTGGGGCTTGGTCCGGGCCAGCAACACCGAGCCCGTGCTGGTCCTGCGCTGCGAAGGCACCGACGAGGCGGCCCTGGCCCGCATCCAGGCCGAGATGGAGCGAGCCCTCGCGGCGCATCCCGAGGTCGGGTCGGTGCGGTGGGGCTGAAGGGGGGCAGCGCATGAGCAGGGGGCCGGCCGTCGTCCGCCACTTCACGGCGAGCGCCTTCGTGGTGTGGGACGGTCGGGTCCTGCTGCTGCTGCACCGTCAAAAACGCCTCTGGCTGCCGCCGGGCGGGCACGTGGAGCCCGACGAGACCCCCGCCGCCGCCGCCGTGCGCGAGGTCCGCGAGGAGGCTGGCCTGAGCGTCCAGATCACCAGCCCCCGCCATCCGCCCGGGCAGGCCCACGCTGCCCCGCGCCCCGAGGCATCCCTGGAGGTCGAGGTCGAGACCGGGCACATCCACCTCGACCTCGTCTACTTCGCCCGGCCTGCCCCGGCCAGCGACCCCGAGGCACTGCACCCCAACGAGGAGGCGGAGACGCTGCGCTGGTGGGCGGCCGAGGAACTGCGCCGCTTCACGCTCTCTCCGCCGCCGTTCGGCGGGGCGCTGCCCACCGACGTCGCCCATTTGGCCCAGCAGGCCCTACGCGAGCCCGCCCGCTAAGGTGGCGCCACGCCCCAGCCGGCCCACGCCCCACGCGGCGGAGACCCCGAGCCCCCGTGGCTCCCGGAGTCCGTTGGCCTCGAGGCGCTGACACCGATGCGGCGCTCGCCGTCGCCCAGCGCGGGCCACCCCCTCCCCCCCGACGCCGAGTAGGGACACGCCCGCTCCCCATGCGTCATTCTCCGACGGATTCTCTGTGGAGAGATCTGGGGATAACGCCACCCAGTCGGGCAAGGCGAGGCTGCGGACGGGTGTGGCCCATAGGCTGCAGAGCATCCACCCCCCTGTGCACGATTCGCAGGCCGTCTTCGACACCGCGGGGCCTGGATCGCGGCAAGCGCCGGGGCCCGCCCGCAAACCCCGGCGCCCCTCCCGGGTGGGTTACAGGCGGTCCCGGCCCCCGTTCGATTGAGGCTCGCGCGCCGTGGGGTCCGGACGCTCCCCTCCGGATGCGGGCCCACTTCACCGGGGTCCAGGCCGTCGCGGAGTGCGCGTGGACGGTCGCGTCGGCGGCGTGGCACGCCAGACGCGCTGCTCGTTCAGGCGCCCGCCAGGTGGGCGCGCGGGTCCCAGGCCGCCCTGCGCACCTCGGCGCAGCGGCCCGGCAACGGGTACATCTTCCCGGGGTTGGCGAGGTCGTGCGGGTCGAACACGTCGTGGACGGCGCGCTGCATGGCCATGTCCCGCTCGTCGAAGCAGTAGTACAGTTCGTCGCGCTTCTCTAGGCCGATCCCGTGCTCCCCGCTGACCGCCCCGCCAGCCGCCACGCAGGCGGCCAGCATGGCCGACCCGGCCTCCGCCACGCGCCGCGACTCCCCCGGGACATCCGGGTCGTAGGCGATGAGGGGGTGGAGGTTGCCGTCTCCGGCGTGGAACACGTTGGCCGTCCACAGGCGGGCGGCCTGGCTGATGACAGAGATCTGGCCAAGCACCCCGGTGAGGGCGGTGCGCGGGATCACCCCGTCGGCGACGTAGTACGACCGGGCCATATGCCCCATGGCCGCGAAGGCGGCCTTGCGGTTGTTCCACCAGAGCTGGCGCTCCGACTCCTCGCGCGCGGCCCGCACCTGCCGCACCCCGCACTCCCGGCAGATCCCCATCGCCGCCTCCACGTGGTCGTCCAGGCCGGCCTCCAGCCCGTCGAACTCCATCAGCAGGACGGCGCCGACGCCCTCAGGGTAGCCGACCGGGTACGCCCCCCGCTCCACGGCGGTCATCGCCTGCCGGTCCATCATCTCCAGGGCGGCGGGCAGGGCACCGGCGGCGGTCACCTGCTCCACCGCCGCAGCGGCCTCGTCCACCGACGCAAACATGGCCAGGGCGGTGCGCACGGCCCGTGGCCGGGGCAGCAGGCGCACGCAGGCGGCCGTGACCACACCCAGGGTCCCCTCGGAGCCGCAGAAGGCGCCGGTCAGGTCGTAGCCGAGGCAGCGCGGCCCCAGCAGGCCGGTCCCGGTCAGTGTGCCGTCGGGCAAGACGACCTCCAGGCCCAGCACGTGGTTGGTCGTGACGCCGTACTTCAGGCAATGCGCACCGCCGCTGTTCTCCGCGACGTTGCCGCCGATGGTGCAGGCGGTCTGGCTGGACGGATCGGGGGCGTAGTGGAGGCCCAGGCCCTCCACGTGCCGGGAGAGGTGGGCGTTGACCACACCGGCCTCGACGACGGCGGTGCGCGCCCGGGCGTCGACGGCCCGGATGCGTCGCAGCCGGGCCAGGCTCAGCACGACCTGCCCCTCCCCGGGCGTCGCCCCTCCCGACAGGCCCGTGCCGGCCCCGCGGGGCACGAACCCCACGCCGGCCCCCGCACAGGCCGCCACGACCGCCGCCACCTGCGCCGTGTCGGCGGGGCAGACCGCGCACAGGGGTAACCCGCGGAACATGCGATTCGCGTCGGTCGCGTACGGGAGCACCTCAGCCCGGCCACGGAGGAGGAAGCGATCCCCGACGATCCGCGACAGGGCGGCCAGCAACCCGGCGTGCTCCCTCACCGCGGTCTCCCCCCAAACGCCTCGGCCAGCAGTTGGGCCAGGGACAGCACGCGCGTCTCCAGGCCGGACCGCCGCAGGCCCGCCCGCAACTGCAGGGCGCAGCCGGGATTCTCGGTCACGACCCACGCCGCGCCGGTGGAGGCGATGTGGTCGACCTTCCGGCGCAGCACCGCCGCCGCCAACTCCGGCTGGGTCAGATTGTAGACACCCGCGCTGCCGCAACAGGCGTCGGCCTCTGGCAACTCCACGTACTCGACGCCGGGGATGTGGCGCAGCAGGTCCCTGGGCTGCCGGCGGACCCCCTGGGCGTGGCAGAGGTGACAGGGGTCGTGCCAGGTGACCCGCACGGGCGCACCCGCGGGCGGCATGGCCAGGGGCAGCGGGCCCGCCGCCGCCAGAAACTCGGCGAAGTCGCGGACCCGCGCGGCCAGCGCCGCGCCAGGGACCTCCAGCGCTGTGCCGGCGAGCAACTCCCCGTAGTCCTTGAGCACGGCGCTGCAGCCGGCGGCGGCCACCACGACGGGGCGGTCGCCCCCGCCCAGGGCCCGCAGATTGGTGGCCGCCAGGCGTCTGAAGCGGGCGCGTTCCCCCACGTGGACGTGCAGCGCGCCGCAGCACGTCTGGCGCCGCTGCAGGTGGACCTCGAAGCCGCAGGCGGCGAGGCACCGGGCCATGGCCAGGTTGTCGTCCCCCAGAACGGCGTCCTGGATGCAGCCGAGGACGACCTCGACCACCCCCCGCTTCGCCCCGACCGCGGGCAGGACCGCCGGTAGGCGGCGGCGCGCGGGCACCTGGGGCACGGCCGGCAGGCCGGCCGCCAGGGCCGCCACTCCCGCGGGCAACCGGCCGGAGAGCAGCGGCAGGCGGGGGCTCAAGCGGACGGCCCAACTCAGCAGCCGGGGGCGCGTGAGCAGGTGGCGGAGCCCGCCTCGGATCAGGCCCATCGCCGCGGCGAACTCGCCCGCCTCGCCGGCGGGCCCCACCCCGGCCGCCGTCCAGGGGCGCCGGCGCGGCAGTTGCGCGACCGCGGCCTCGTAAAGGGCGTGGTAGCGCACCCCGGAGGGGCAGGCGCTCTCGCAGGCCCGGCAATCCAGGCAGCGGTCCAGGTGCAGGGAGACGTCGGCATCCCCCTGCGCCAACTCCCCGCGGAAGGCCCCCGCCATGATGTCGATGCGGCCGCGCGGCGAATCCGCCTCGGTGCCCAGCTCGCGGTAGGTCGGGCAGGCCGGCAGGCAAAAGCCGCAGTGCACGCACGCGTCGAACTGGCGCGCCACGTCCTCGGGGAGCTGGAGCCACCCGGGTGCGGCCTGCGCCGTCCCCGAGCGCCCGGCCTGCGCCGCCACCGGGCCCTCGGGGACCACCGAGCCCTCCGCCGCCGACTCGAGACGCTCTGCCAAGGCTCCACCACCCCCTCCAGGCTCCGCGGCCGGGGCGCCTCAGAGGGCACCGACGAACCGACCCGGGGCCAGCACGCGCTCCGGGTCGAACCGCGCCTTGATGGCACGGAAGGCGGGCAGCAAGGGGCCCGGATCACCGAAGACCTCCGCCTGGTCGTGGACCGCGGGTGGGCAGGCGGCCACGACGGCCCGCCCGCCCAGGCGCTCCGCCGCCGCCCGCACGCCGCGCACGGCGCCCAGGGCCCACGGCCCGGGCACGGCGTCCCCCGCCCAGGCGCACCAGAGGGTGCCGAGGCCACACCAGGCGGTCAGGCGGGTGGGCGCCGGGCCGCCCGCCACCCCGCCCACGACCTCCCTGGCCAACTCCGGCAGGCGGCCCTCCGGGACCTCGCAGCGCAGCAGCAACCCCGCGGCGGCATCGCCCGCGGGTTCACGCGCCCCGGCCCAGGCCCTGGCCGCCGCCTCCGGGTCCAGGGTCCGCCCGAGCGCGCCGAGGCGGGCCTGCAACCCCGTCCGCTGGTCGGCCACCTCGGCGCGGCCCCCCTCCAGGCGCACCACGAGCGTGGCGGCGCCGGACTCGGCGACCAGCGCCACCCCGACCGGCTGGAACGGGCCGTCGGCCACCGCGACCGCAGCCTCCCAGGCGGCGGGCTCCGCGAGGACGCCCGCCGCCTGGGCCGGTGCACGAGCGGTCCCAGGGGGCGGCGCCAGGGTCGAGCCATGGGTCGAGCCATGGGTCGGGCCAAAGGAGACCGCCCAGGTCGCGGCCGCCGCCGACAGTGGCCTCAGCTTGAGCGTGACCTCACAGAGCACGCCCAGCGTGCCGAAGCTGCCGATCAGCAGCTTGCCGACATCCAAGCCACTGACGTTCTTCACCACGTGTCCTCCGGTCCGGAAGGGGTTCCCCCGACCGTCCACCACGGCCAGGCCCAGTACGACGTCGCGCGCGGCGCCGTACTGGGCCCGACCCGGCCCCCAGGCGTCACCGGCCACCACGCCGCCGATGGTGGCCAGGGCGGCGTGGGGGGGATCCAGGGGGAGCCTCTGCCCGTGCGGTCGCAGATACGCGTTCAGTTCCGCGAGCGTCGTGCCGGGCAGGACACGCGCGGTCAGGTCCCCCGGGGTGTGGGCGACGACGCCCCGCAGACGGCTGGTGTCCAGGACGAGCAGGGGACGCCCGGTCGCACACCCGCCCCAGGCGTCCTGGGTGCCCGCTCCACGCGGCACGACGCCCCAACCCTCGGCGGCCGCGGTGGCGAGGGTCGCAGCGACCGCGGCGGCATCGGCCGGGGTGACGGTGGCGGTCGGGGCCGGCCCGGCGACCGCGTAGCCCGCGGGCGCCCCGGTGCACACCCACGCCTCGGCGCCCGCGCAGGTCAACCGCTCGGCCATCCGCGACCGGATGTCCACGCCCACGGCCCCCCCCTGCCCACGCTCGTTGCCCAGAGCCACGGCGCGGGCAGGGGGACGCCGAGGGTCCGACCAAGCGCGCGCACAACTGCGGAGTCGACAACAGGCAGCACAGTTCCGCACCCGCGCACGCGTTCCTGCCCGCGGTCCCGGGGGCGCGCGGGGTGAAGTCCTTCCGGAGGGGGGCCCCTTGGCTCGAAGGCCCAGCGGGCGAGGGCACGGAGGCCGCGGCCACGCTCCGCCCGCGACGATCTGGGCCTTGCGGCCAGAAGGCTGGGGGGGACAGCGACCGCCGCGCACCACCCGTGGCGACCAGGTGCGTCGTCGACGCGCACCGCACCTTGGGCGCGTGTCGGGCCACCGCCGTGGCTCAAGCGCTTCCCGGAGAATGGCGTCCTCCGGCCCGGGGCGCGCGGGGAGGGTGCGCGATCGTGGCGCGGCCGGGCAGGGGGATCGGGGCGGGGTGATGTGGCGACCGTCAGCGGCAGGGCGCGGAGGGTGGGGGCCCAACATCGCCAGCCACGGCGCTCCTGCCCGGGACCCCCGGCTTCAGCCGCCGAGATTGCGACCACTCAGGACGGGGGCAGCCCCCCGGAGGAGAGCGGCGGCTCCCGCCGCTGCCGCCTTGGACGCGAACCCAGCAACCGGACGCCGACCGTCAAGGCGGTGAGGGCGGCCACGCCCAGGAGCCCCTCCGTCAGGCGGTAGTCGAAGCGGTAGAAGTGGGGTCGGCCCTGCTCGGCGAGCCAGCCCGCGGCCACGAGGGCGGTGGCGCTCAGGGCCGCGATGAAGGCCGGGGCCTGCACGCCTCCCGGGTCGGGCGGGGCCACCCCCCCGCCGGAACCCGGCGCGGAACCCCTCGGAGCACTCCCTGGGCCGCCGGCGCCGGGCTCGCCCTCCCAACCCCTGGCGCACGGCCGTGCGGCCCCGTCGCCCCCCGGACCGTCCAGTCCGGCGCCCCCAGCCGCTCCCCCCTCCATGCGCCCCCTCCGTTCCCGCCCCGGCACTCCGGCGCCGCGACCGCGCGGGACTGGGGTGGCCCCGACGGGACCGGCCACGCGGGAGCCCCCCCCGCCCCGCCCCGCAGGGAGGGGCACGGCAACCGCGAGACGGCGCCCCGGAAGTCAGCATACCCAGGAACGCGGGCGGCCCCCGCCGGCCCGGCCCCTCCCCCGGCGGCCGCCATCCGGGCACCGCCGCTCCCCCGCCTCGGCCCCGAACACGTGGCCCGCCTCAAGGGCTAGGGGCGGTCTTCAGCCACGGAGGGGCGGCGACCCGACCCTCCTCCCCCAGGACGACCCGGGTGAGCCGGACGGCCAACGTCTGTTCCGAAGTGAGGACGACCTCGCCGAAGGCGATCACCCGGCCATTGATCGCCACCACGGCTGGCTCCCCCACGTCGGTGGCCAATGGCAGGACGGACCCCGGCCGCAAGCCCGAAAGGAGGGAGAGGGGGAAGAGCCCCCCCCCGACGAAGACGGTCGCCTCGACCTCGACGCCCGCCAGCGGCATCGTCGGTACCGCCGCCCCCGGGGCCAATGACCCCTCCGGCCCGGCAGCGGACGCCATCGGACCCGAGAACCGCCCACACGGTTCGCCAATCGGATGTGGGGCGCCCTGCCCGTCAGCCACCTCGACGACCGTTCCTCTCTATGACCCCGGCTCCCCGACCCCCACCGGGGGCACCAGAGGCCCAGCCACCCGGACCCCGCGCCAGGGGCATGCGCACTGGGGCCCCTGCTCCAACCCTGGCCCCACTTCGCCACCCGTAGCTAGACCCCCTGTGCGCGCAGGGGGACGGCGGCGGGGGCGCCGGCCAGCCGGGACCCGGTGAAGCCGCCACGGCGGCCCGCCTGCAGCGGTCTCCGCCGCCGGGTCAGCGCCAACCCGGGTGCTCACTCCGGCGGGGCCAGACCGGCGATGGCCCGGCCTCGGCGTCTCGGCCGGCCAGGCCCCCCGCAGCGGCAGCGCCGGGGCGCGGCGGTCCCCCCATGGCCTGCGGCCAAGGGGGGGCATGCAGTCCCCGCCCGGCCGGCGTCAGGCCCCGGGGACCTGCGGCACCTGCAGATCCACTGGATCCAGCCGCGCGAGCGCGACGCAGTCGGAGCGGACCATCGAGGCATCCGTGCTGTTGGACCCCGCCCTCCCCAGCGGGCGCACGAGGAGGACCTGGAGCAGGACCGGCAGTTGGGCCCGGCGGGCGACCTGCGCCTCGGCGGGGGCCACGCTGGCGCGGGTGGGGGTCGCGGCCAGGCAGGAGATCACCCCGGAGACGGCGGCGTAGGCCTCCCCGCGGACCTGCCGCGCCGCCAGCGGGTGGTGGAGGGCCCACCACAGCGCGACGTGTTCGCGCACCTTGAAGCGATACGCATCCAGGGTGTTCGTCCCCGACACGACGCGGTAGGCCGTGCCCTTGGCCACGGTCCCCCGCAGCCAGAGCCCCAGACAGAGGGTCGCACCCGCCACCAGGACGATCGTGGTGCCCCACGCCTTGGCAGACATCGCCCCACTCTCCCCAGACCGACCGGAGATGGGACAGCACGGGCGGGACGGGCGTCTCGCTCAAGTATGCGCCCACGCGGGCCTGCGGGGCGACCCCGTCTGGTGCTCCGGCCCCTTCGCCCCACGGTCTTCGCCGCACGCGCGCGGCCCGCCTGCCCCCCGGCGGTCGCGGCGCCGGTGCCGCAGGCCAGGCGTCCGCGTGGGCCCCCCGCCCGCCTGGCCCGGGCCCGGCCTCAGGGCCTGGACCTGACCGAGGAGAGGCGCCGGTGGGCGCCGGAGAGTCGGGCGAGGACGGGGCTGGCCAACGCCGTTGCGTCAGGGCCCCAACGCCGCCTTCCTGCCTGGTATCCCCCGTTGGGCTTGAGCCCGGGGCCGGCGGACCGGAAGGGCGCAGCCCACCCCCCAGGCTTCGGCCGCGGGGCGTGCACACCACGCTATACTGGAGCCCAGCGCTCGCACACGGGCCGCGGTGGGGGCGGGTGTCGATGGGGTTGGGAACGGCGGGCGGGGGTGCGGGCGACCTCCTGGACATCGTCCTGGGGGCTGGCACGCGCCGACGCGGCCGCACGACCATGGACCCGCCGGCCAACGTCGAGGGCGTGCCCGGCGGGGCCCCGAACGGGCTGCCCTGCCCCCGCTGCGGCAGTCGGCTGCGGGACCTGGGCGCCGCCGGGCCGCGTCCGGGCCATCCCCTGCAGGTCATCGCCTGCCCGTCCTGCGGCTTCGTGGGCCTGCGCGAGGCATAGTCGCCCTGGGCGTGGACGGAGACCCCGCCGCCGTCCGGCCCGCGTGGCAAGTAGGCCGTACCCGAACCGGGAGGGTCGCCCCTTGGAACCGGATCGACTCAGGGTACGCGGAGCCCGCCAGCACAACCTCCAGGGCGTGGACGTGGATATCCCGCGCAACGCCCTGTGCGTCTTCACCGGCCTCTCCGGGAGTGGGAAGTCCAGCCTGGCCTTTGACACCATCTACGCCGAGGGCCAGCGGCGCTATGTGGAGTCCCTCTCCGCCTATGCCCGGCAGTTCCTCGGCCAGATGGACAAGCCGGATGTCGAGGAGATCACGGGGCTCTCCCCCGCCATCTCCATCGACCAGCGGACCACGACACGCAACCCCCGCTCGACGGTCGGCACCGTGACGGAGATCTCCGACTACCTGCGTCTGCTCTTCAGCCGGGTGGGGCGACCCCACTGCCCCAAGTGCGGCCGCCCCATCCGCCGCCTCACCGTGGAACAGGCGGTGGACCAGGTCATGGGCCAACCGGAGGGGACGCGCCTGGACATCCTCGCGCCCGTCGTCCGGGCGCGCCGCGGAGAACACGCCAAGGCCCTGGAGGATCTGCGCCGCAAGGGTTTCGTGCGGGCACGCCTCGACGGGCAGACCGTCGAGTTCGATGCGGCCCCCCCGCTGGACCGGCGGCGGTCGCACACCATCGAGGTCGTGGTCGACCGCCTGATCGTGCGGCCCGGAGTGGAACCCCGGCTGGCCGAGGCCCTGGAGACCGCGTACCGTGAGGGAGACGGCCTGGCCGTGGTCGCGCTCCACGCCGGCGGCGCGGAGGCCGGCCGCGACCCGAGCGGGGCGGGCCCGACCGACCTACTGCTCTCGCAGAACCTCTCCTGCCCGGAGTGCGGCACGGCGATCGAGGAACTGGCGCCGCGGCTGTTCTCCTTCAACAACCCCCAGGGGGCCTGCCCGCAGTGCACGGGTCTGGGCGCCCGGTTGGAGGTGGACCCGACCCTGGTGCTGCCCAACCCGCGCCGCAGCCTGGCCGAGGGGGCCGTCGCCCCATGGGGTGGCGGGGACAACCACTTCTCGCGCCAGTTGGCGGCGGTGGCCACGCACTTCGGGGTGTCGCTGGACACCCCCCTTCAGGAGGCCGGAGCCGACTTCCTCCAGAAGCTGCTCTACGGCTGCGCGGAGGACGCGATCGCGCTGGAACTCCCGCGTCACGGGGCCCACGCCCGGCGCTCCGGCCGGCGGACGATGCACTGGGAGGGGGTGGTCCCCCTCCTGCAGCGCTACCACCGGGAGGCACCGGAGTCCTCGTGGACCCGCCAGGAGATCGAGGCCGTGATGGTGCCCGTGCCCTGCCCGGCGTGCCAGGGGCGGAGGCTCCGGCCCGAGGCGCTGGCCGTCACCGTCGGCGGCGTGTCGATCGCCGAACTGAGCGCGCTGCCGGTGGCCGCCTCCCGTGGCCTGCTCCAGGGCTTGTCCCTCGACGAACGTGAACGCACCATCGCCCACCTCCTGCTGCAGGAGCTGGAGGAGCGGCTGGGCTTCCTCTGCAACGTGGGCCTGGAGTACCTGACCCTCGACCGCGCGGCCGGGACCCTGTCGGGCGGCGAGGCGCAGCGCATCCGCCTGGCCACCCAGATCGGCTCCGGACTGGTGGGGGTCCTCTACATCCTGGACGAGCCGTCGATCGGGCTGCACCAGCGGGACAACGCGCGCCTGCTCCACACCCTGCGCCGCCTGCGCGACCTGGGGAACACGCTGATCGTGGTCGAGCACGACGAGGACACGATCCGCGCCGCCGACCACATCGTCGATATCGGCCCGGGCGCCGGCGAGCACGGCGGCCGGATCGTCGTCTCCGGCAGCCTGCGGGACGTGATCGACTGCCCCGCGTCGGTCACGGGGGCCTTCCTGGGGGGACGGCGGGCCATCCCGGTCCCCTCGCGCCGGCGGGGACCCGCCGAGCGCTCGATCGCGGTCCGCGGTGCGTGCGAGCACAACCTGCGGAACATCGACGTGGACTTCCCCCTGGGGCGATTCACCGCCGTCACCGGGGTCTCCGGCTCGGGCAAGAGCACGCTGGTCAACGAGGTGCTGTTTAAGTACCTGGCCGCGGAGCTCAACGGGGCGCGCGTCCGCCCCGGGCGCCATGGCCGGGTGGAGGGCGTCTCCGGGCTGCGCAAGGTGATCGACGTGGACCAGGCGCCCATCGGCCGGACGCCGCGCAGCAACCCGGCCACCTACACGGGCGTCTTCGACGACATCCGCGACCTCTTCGCCCGCACCCCCGAGGCCCGGGCCCGCGGCTACGCGAAGGGGCGCTTCAGTTTCAACGTCAAGGGCGGTCGCTGCGAAGCCTGTGGCGGCGACGGCATGATCCAGATCGAGATGCACTTCCTCCCGGACGTCTACGTGCCGTGCGAGGTGTGCAAGGGTCGACGCTACAACCGGGAGACGCTGGAGGTGCGCTATCGCGGCCGCAACGTCGCCGAGGTGCTGGAGATGACGGCGGAGGCCGCCCTGGCCTTCTTCGGGGCGGTGCCCGCCATCCGGCGCCGCCTGCAGGCGCTGGTCGACGTGGGCCTCGGCTACGTGCGGCTGGGCCAGCCCTCCACGACGCTCTCGGGGGGAGAGGCCCAGCGCGTCAAGCTGGCCACGGAGCTGGCCCGCCGCTCAGACGGCGGGACCGTCTACATCCTCGATGAGCCGACGACCGGCCTGCACCCGGCCGATGTAGAGCGCCTGCTGGTGATCCTGCACCGGCTCGTCGAAGCCGGCGATACGGTGATCGTCATCGAGCACAACCTGGATGTGATCAAGACCGCCGACTGGATCGTCGACCTCGGCCCGGAGGGCGGCGAGGCCGGGGGGGGCGTCGTGACCGTGGGGACCCCGGAGGCGGTCGCGCAGTGCCCCGACTCCTACACCGCCCGCTTCCTGGCCCCGGTGCTGGCCGCGGCGCGCACCGCCGCACCAGTCGAGGTCGCCTCCGGGGGGTGAGGCACCCGGGGAGCCGGGGACCCGGTCCGCCGCCCCCGGCCTCGCTCCCTCGGGGTGGAGCCGGGGAGGCGGCGGGAATGGCGGGGAGCGGCCGGGGGGCAGGGCGGGGGCGCGACGGCGCCCGGTCCGGATTGCGCGCGTGCGGGGGACTGTGATAGGCTGCCGTCGGTCGGTCGCACGGGCGGTTAGCTCAGTTGGCTAGAGCGCGTGATTGACGTTCACGAGGTCAGGGGTTCAACTCCCTTACCGCCCACCATGTCAGACAAGGCAAAGGCCCGGGGGGAGAACACCCTCGGGGCCTTTTTCCTGTCTCCTCCCGTTGCTCCAGCGTGCCCCGCCGGCGACCTCGACGGTCGCCGGCGACGCTGTGGGTGCGTTTTGGGTGCGTTTCTTGGCGACCCGCCCGGCGCCCTACCCGCCGCCCCGCTCAGGCGATGGCGTGCCGGCCGGCATGCGCCGGCGTCCGGGGGGCCCGCACGGTGCGGGCCCGGCGCGCGAGGTCGCGCTGCCCCGCCTCGTAGGCCCGGCGCACACCGGCCTCCGCGGCGTAGAAGGCGCGCAGATGGGCCCGCGAGGGCTCCTGCTCGAAGCGCGTCCAGGCGGCGGCTGCTGCAGCCAGAGGGGCCGTGAGACCGGGAACGGTGCGCGCCGCAACGGGGCCGACGTGGGAGTGCATGCAGGACTCGCCTCCCTTGACGCGAGATGCGTCCCCACACAGCTTCGCGCATCCCGCATCCAAGGTGGGGTCCGCCCGGCGGAGGATCTGATAATCTGCATAGTCCGGTTCCTGGAAATCGGGGTGAGGGCCCGGAGGCGTCCTCAGGCCCGGCGCGGGGTCCCCCGGGGGCCGTCGGCCTGGGCACAACCCTCGCCGCCCGTTCCACGCCCCTCAGGCCTGCGGGTCGATCATCACCTTGATCGCGTCCGACCCCGCCACCCGGGTCCCCTCGAAGGCCTCCGCGACCCGGCCGAGGGGGAAGCGGTGCGTGATCAGGCGCTCCACGGGCGCGCGTCCCCTGGCGACCCAGGCCAGGGCCGCCGGATAGGTGTGCGCGTACCGGAAGACTGGGATCAGGTCCACCTCGCGCGTCTGCAGGTGGGCGATCGGCAGCTCCGCCCGGTCCCCGCCCAAGCCGATCAGCACCACGGCCCCGCCGGGGCGCACCGCCAAGCAGCAGAGCTCCAACGCCGCGGGCGCACCGGAGCACTCGACGGCGGCGTCGATCCCGTTCCCGGCCAGCCGACCCAGTTCTGCCGCCGCCTCCGGCGGCGGCAGCTGCGGTGCCAGCACCTCCGCCCCGAGGGCCGCGGCCGCCGCGCACCGGGCGGGGAGTGGGTCGGAGCCGAAGACGCGGGCCGCCCCGGCCGCCAGGGCGGCCATCACGTTCACCAGGCCGATGGGGCCGAGCCCGGTCACCAGCACCTGACTCCCGGGGCCGATGCGCCCGCGCCGCACCGCCTGCACGCCGGTGGAGAGGGGCTCCAGCAGCGCCCCCGCCTCATCGCTGACCCCCGGGGGCAGGGGGAAGCAGTGGCTCGCCGGGTGCACCACGTACTCGGCGAAGGCCCCGTCGTAGGGTGGTGTGGCCCAGAAGCGGATCTCCGGGCACAGGTTGTACCGGCCCTCCCGGCACGACCGGCAGGTGCCGCACGGCAGGCCTGGCTCCAGCGCCACGCGGACCCCCGCCTCCAGGGAGGCGGGAACCCCGGGGCCAAGCCCCGCCACCACGCCCGCGCACTCATGCCCCAGAACCAGGGGGGCCCGCACCACGAAGGGCCCGATCGCCCCCCGCTCCCAGTAGTGCACATCGGAGCCGCAGACCCCCACCGCCGTCACCTGCACCAGCACCTCACCGGCACCAGGGATCGGCAGCGGGCGTTCCTCGATGGCCAACTCGCGGGTGCGCCGCAGCACGGCGACGCGCATGACGGACCCCTCCCCCCTTCCGCAACGGCGCGGCACACGCCTGGAGCGAAGGGCCCTGGGAACCGTCCACGGGCCGGGCAGCGCACAGCCGCCCCGCCGGACTGGCCGCCCAGGACTTGAGGCCAGGACTTTAGGACTGAAGGACGCTCACGACGAGGGCGTCGCGCTCCCCCTCGGCGTTCTCCGTGGGCACGATGCTCGTGACGAAGGGGGAACGCGCGACGGTCTCCATGTACGTGCGCACAGCCGCCGCGTTGCGCGGCCCGACGTTGTCGGCCGCGACGATGCTCCCGGCCCGCAGCCGCGGCCGCAGGATCTCCAGGTAGCGGACATAGTGCGGCTTGACCGCGTCGAGAAAGGCGAAGTCGATGGGGTCCGGGTTGGCGGCGACGAAGGCGGGCAGGGTCTGCAGGGCGTCGCCCGCCACCTGCGTGATGACGGCCCCCACCCCGGCCCGCTCGAAGTTCGCCCGGGCCAGTTCGATCTTGTAGGGCTCCATGTCGAACGTCCAGAGGTGGCCGCCGGTGGTCGTGAGCGCCGCGGCGAGGTGGATGCCGGAGTAGCCCGAGGAGGTGCCGATTTCCACGGCGCGTCGGGCCCCGACGGCCCGGCAGAGGATGTGCAAGAGGCGGCCGTTGTCGGCGGAGACGCGCCAGAAGGGGATGCCCTCGGCGGTGCGCTTCTGCTCACGATCCATCGCCTCGATGTGCGCCAGGGCATCGGCGACACGCTGACTGAACAACTGGGAACCTCCCCCGCAGACCCTTGACGGACTGGAACGGACCACGGGACGCGCGAAGACGCAGCGGCCCGGCTGGCTCTGGCCGGAGGCGGCGGCGCGCTCAACCCCGGCCGGGTTCGCGACCCGAGCCCGGAGTCCCTTCCGCCCTGCCTCGCCCCCCGGGGCCCGACCCCCCCTGTGCGGCCGGGGTGCATAAGCCCCCGATGCTGTGGGGCATCGTGCCCCGTGGGAGCCTGCCCTGCCCGGCCCAGTCGCGTCCTGGAGGGGCCGGGCACGGACGCACCCGGTCCTGGCAGGCCCAGGCGTCCGCGACCGGCGGGGCTCCTGGCCAGAGTCCGACCGGGTTCGCGGTCCGCCGGGAGTTCGCGGTCCGACCGAGTTCGCGGTAAGGGAGGGGAGCGGCGGGTCGCCGGCGCGCCGGGAGGCGCGGGGTCGCTCGCCGCCCATGTATGCAGAGCGCGTTCCGTGGCCCGGTGGGTCGGCCCACGCGCAGAACCCTGACGGCCGGGCTGGCCTTGGGCGTGCTCCTGGGGGTGGCCGGCTGCGGCACCGCGCCGCGCCTGCAGCCGGCGCGCACCCCGGCGGGCACCCCGCCGCCCGCGGCCCTGGCCACCCTGGAGACCAACGCCACGGCCATGATGGATAGCGCCGTGGCCAAGGACTGGACGGCCGTCTCCGCCGAACTGACCGCGATCCACCAGGCCTGGGCGGCCCTCCGTCCCGCCCTCGCCAGCCGGGGGGCGCGCTCGGGGCTGCTGGACTCCACGGCGAGTGCGATCCGCCAATTGAGCTACCAGAGCAACCGGTTGTCCGGACGGGGGACGGCGCGCGCCGCCAACCGCGTGACGGCTTTCTTCCCCGACCTCCAGGTCCTCTACACCTCCCCCGTGCCGCCCCAACTGACCGAGATGGAGTTCCTGGCACGCGCGATCCGGCTCCACGCCAACAGCCGGAACTGGGGCGCCGTCTGGGACGACGCGCGCACCCTCGGGACCCAGTGGGCCTACATCCGCCCCAAGGCCCAACGGGTCGGGGTCGCCAACGCCGCGCAACTCGACCTGCAGATCGCGGAACTGGACGCCGCCGTCCACAGCGCCTCCGGCGGCCACCGCGTCGGCGCGGCACTGCCCGCCGTGGTCCCCATGACCGTCGGCCAGGGGGGCCAGGGCGGCATCACCCCGGGTTCCGACACGGCCGCCGGGGTCGCCGTGGCGCCACACCTGACGGCCCGCAGCAGCAGCGGCAACGCTGCAGGCGGTTCGCTCCTGACACCCTCTGCCACCCTCCCCACGTCCCCCTCGGCCTCCGGAGCCGGGTCGGCGTCCGGGTCCTCCACCCCTGCGGCCTTCTCTGCGGCCACCTCTGCGACCACGCCTGGCTCCTCGACGGCCCCGGCGCGACCTGGCGCCAGGACCCGCTCCGGGCCGGCCTCCTCACCCCCCACGGCGGGCGCCGTCCAGACGGCGGCCACGGCCGTGCTGGCGACGCTCGGCGCCCTGCAGCAGGACTTCCAGTCCGGGACCTCCTGAGCGCAGCGGACCCGCTGGCTGTGGGCCCGGCCGCCGGGGCGGTGATGGCCGCCGCCCACCCAGCGGCCCCACCGCCGCCGACCACGCGCGGCGGAGGCCGAGGCGGGCCCCCGCCGCCGGACGCCCAGGGTCCGCCCGGTCCCGGGGGGCCTGGCACTGGGGGCGGGGGCCCCGGCAGGGAAACCCGTCCGTGGACGCAGAAATGGGCCCCCGGCCACCCCGCGCGGGTGTGGCCCACGCCGGTGGCGAACCTTGGGGGTAGGCAGCGACATGGGAACCTGCGTCCTGGACGTGCGGATCACACCCGAATCCGGCCCCAGCGGCAGTTCGGTGACGCTGACGGTGCGACCCAGCGACGCCGACGCCGTCGCCGCGGTCCGGGTAGGCATCGTCGGCTACGGCTTGGAGGAAACCTTGTACCGCAACGGGGACGGGTGGTCCGCCACGACCGCCGTGCCCTGGGAGGCCAGCCCCGGGGAGTACCTGTTGGACATCTACGCCGTGGACGCCGCGGGCAGCCGCCTGGCCAGCGCGCGCGGCAGCTTCACCGTCACGGGCTGACGGGGACGGGCTCCGGGGGATCGGCCCGGCCGGGTGATGCCGCCCCCTGTGCCCCCCCCGGCCCGGTGGCCGCAGCCGGCAGCGCCCGCGGGCGCGCCTCCAGCTTGCGCCGGAGCCGTCGCTCCCGATGCTCCAGGGCCGCCCGCCGCTCGGGACCCGCCAGCGCCGCCCAGCGTAGCGCCTCGCGTACCACCGCCAACGCCGCCCCCGGATCGCCCCGGCGGTGCTCCAGGTACTTGGCCAGTTCCACGGCCGCGTCCAGGGACGGCACGCGGGCCGTGCGCTCGCGCTCCCAGATCGCCACGGCTTCCGCGTGCCGCCCCAGGCGGCGCAGCAGTTGCGCGGCGGCGGCGCCCGCCTCGCGCATCCCGGCGTCGTGGGCGAAGCGGTAGGCCGCAGCCGCGGCGGCCGGCTCCCGCGCCCGTTCATAGAGTCGACCCAGCCCCCAGAGGACGGCCGGCTCGCCCGCAGCGGATGGGCCCGCCTCCGCCAGGGCACACAGCCGGCCCGCCACGCCGGCCAGGGCGAAGAGGTCCTCGCGGTGGTGCCGGCAGACGGCGTCCAGGGCCCCTGCCTCGCCCTCCAACCAGGCCGTGTAGAGCGCAGGGATCAGCGCCCCCGCCACGTCCCCCCGACGCACCTCGCCGAGCACCTCGGACTGCAGGCGGCGGAGGTCGCAGCGGCCGGCGAGGGCGACCGACCACAGGCGGCGGGCCGCGTGCAGCACATCCCAGTGCGCCAGGGCCGGCGCCGGTCCCTCCACCCCGCAGAGCAGGCAGCGGTCCCGCAGCAGGGGCAGGTCGAAGGCCTTGCCGTTGAACGAAACGACGGCCGCCGCCCCAGAGAGGTCGTCCCAGACGGCCTCCAGCAGGGCCGCCTCCCGATCCAGTTCCCCGAGCAGGTACTGGCGCACCACCAACTCCGCGCCCTCCAAGCGCCCGATCCCCACCAGAAAGGCCCGGGTGCCGCTGCCCCCGCAGAGGCCGGTCGTCTCCAGGTCGATCCAGCGCCAGCCCTCCGGGGGGCCCAGGGCGCACCCGGCGAGCCGCTGCGGCCACGCGCCGCCCAGGGCCCCCCCGAGCGCGACCCCACGCCGCTCGGTGTGCACGGGCACCGCTCCGCGGGTCGTGGGCACCTCCTCCCATCCCCCCGGCGGCAGGGCCCGCCGCGGCTTTGGGACCGGCGGGGCCGGGG
>DAHWHV010000583.1 GCA_027335545.1 Clostridia bacterium | reverse complement strand
GGGCCCCCGCCAGGGGGGGCGCGCCCTAACCGGGGCCCGGCGCGCTGCCGGGCGACAGCCCGCCGAGCCGCCAGCCGCTCCGGCGGGGCCCCTCCGAGACCTCGGCCGAACCCGGGGAGGTGCGACAGATGCCGAAGATGGACGCTCCGCCGCCCAGCGGCCTGGATACCGCCATCGCCGTGCGCTGTGTCGGGCTCGACGCCGGTCAGGCGCGTCTCCTGGACCTGCTCTCCGAACTGGGCCCGGAGCGGTTGGCACGGGTCCCCGCCGGGCTGCACAACAGCCTGGCGGCGCTGGCCCTGCACGTCGCGGCCACGGAGGTGCGCATGGCCTACCGCCTCACGGGCCGCCAACCCGGGGACATCCCGGCGCCCCTCCGCGCCGCCTATCTTATGGACGGGCCGCAGAGCCCGTTGCCCCAGCCCCAGGGCGAGACGGCCGCCACGCTCCGCGCCAAGGCGGAGCAGGCGCGCGGCCTCCTCCGGGAGGCCCTGGCCAGTCTGCGGGAGGCCGACCTCGAGCGCGAGGTCGTCATGGGCCCGGAGCGCACGGCCACGGTGCGCTGGATGCTCACCCTGCTGCCGAGCCATCAGCTGCAGCACTTCGGACAGATGCAGATCATCCGCCAATTGGTCTAGGGGGTCGCTGCGTCGACCCCTGTGGCGGCGACCACTTCCGGCCCCGGGGCCTGGCACCGCACCCCACACGCCGGCCCCGGCGGGAGTGGCGCTTGGTGCCTCTGGCGGCGGCGCGTGGTGCTGGGCCTGAGCGGCGGTGTCGCCGTGCCTGCGGTGGGCCTCCATGGGGGGCTTGATGCGAAGGGGGGGGCGGCCGTGCGCATCAGCGCGGTGGTCTGTTACGCGTCCCGCTCTCGCTTCTACGTGCAGGTGGAGTCCGACGGAGGCGGGGTCGGCTTCGGCGAGTGCAGCCCCTTGCAGCCCGCCGTCCTGCGGGAGCTGTTCGCGACGGTGATCCGCCCCGCCGTCCTGGGCATGGACCCGTTCATGGCCGAGGCCATTGAGGAGCGGGTCCTCCGCCGCCACTACAAGCTCAGCGGGCAGCTCTTGGCGGCCGCATACAGTGGCCTGGACATCGCGCTCTGGGACCTGCGGGCGCGGCTCCTCGGCCAGCCGGTCTACAACCTCCTGGGGGGCCGCTACCGCGACTCCGTGCCGCTGTACGCCTCCAGCATGAGCCGCGACCTAGCGCCGGCGCAGGAGGCCGCGAAGCTCGCCGCCGCGATCGACCGGCACGGGTTCGGGGCCGTGAAGGTCAAGGTCGGGCCACGCTACGGGACGGGGGGGCCGGTGGACCTGGAGGCGGATGCGGAGAAGGTCCGCGCCGTGCGGGCCGCCATCGGGAGCGCGATCCGCCTGATGATCGACGCCAACGGCTCCTACACCTACATCCAGGCGGTGCAACTCTACCAGCGGGTCGAACGCTACGGCATCCATCACTTCGAGGAGCCGTGCCCGTACCGGGACATCGAGGCCTACGTGCGCCTGGCGCGCACCCTGCCGGTGCCGATCCACGTCGGTGAGCAGGACTGGGACCTCTTCACCTTCCGGGACTTCATCAGCCGCGGCGCCTGCCACCTGTACGGCGCGGACCCCGTGAAGTGTGGCGGCCTGACGAACGCGCGCCGAGTCGCGACCCTCTGCCGGGCCTTCGACATCCGCTACGTGCCGCACAACACGACGCGCGGGATCGGGTTCGCCGCGGCGCTGCACCTAGCGGCCGCCACGCCCGAGTGCGATGGCTACTACGAGTTTTCGATCGAGGGCCTGGACGCCCGGCGCGGCACCCAGGCCGAGCTGGCCAACAGCCGCACGTCGGGCGCCGTCGATCCGGTGGAGTTGCCGCTGCGCATCGACGCCGGGTGCGTGCGCATCCCCGACGGGATCGGCCTTGGCGTGCTCCCCGATCAGGCGCGCCTGGCCGCGGCGTTCGAGGTCAGTCGCTAGGGCGGTGCTGCAGAAGTTTGGCGGCACCGCCCTCCGGATGCTGTGGTGCGAGTCCCTCTTGACCCATGGCCCCTCGCGGAGCACGGCTCACCGTAGGTGAGCTTCGCTCCGCGGTGGTCCCGGGGGCGGCCTGCTGCCTTTCGCGGCCACCTCCCAGCTAGGGCGGTGCTGCCACGGCGCGCCTTGGGTGGCACCGCCTCGCGGGTGTCGAGGCCCACGCGCGATGCCCACGCGCTGTGCCCACCTGCGAGGCCCGCGTTGCGACCCGCCACCCCTGGTGGTGGAGGCCCCCCTGCGGCGGTGCGCGGCGCCACCCGAGGAGGGTCCGCCCTCGCCCCGCCGACCTCCGGGCCTTGGTGGTCGAGGCGACGGTGCCCCCCCCACCCCTGGCCGTCCTCGGGTTTCCCCGGGCTGCTGGCTGGGCCGTTCCCACGGCCGCCCCAGAGGGCGCGCGGGTTCGGCATCCCCTGCCCCGGGGGCACCCCACCCACCTGCCCCGGGGGCACCCCACCCAGCGAAGGGCCTCGGCCGGGAGACGCCCCGACTGGCCAGGGGGAGGGGGCCGCAGCCCGCAGCGCCAGCGGGTTGGCTGGGCGCGCGCGTCCGATCGGGCTCCGGCGCCGCGGGGAGCAGGCCGGCGCTGACCGTCACGCCCGCACGGTGTCCGGCAGCGCGGCCGGCTTGTCGTCGTACATGCGGAGGTCCGCGGCGATACAGGTGCGGTCCCATGCCCCGACCGGGCCCGTCGCGACCCCGAGGCTCACCCGTGGCAGGTCCGCGGCCGCCAGGGCCCGGGCGATGCGGGGTTCCAGGTCCGGTTGCAGGCTGGCCGCCACGAACTCGTCCCCGCCCACCCGCGCCACCCCCTCCCCCGGACGCAGGGCCGCCTGGATCGTCGCCCCCACGGCCCGCAGCAGTTCGTCCCCGGCGGCATGGCCGATCCGGTCGTTGACGGCCTTGAAGCCGTCGATGTCCAGGAAGATGGTGGTGCATGCGGCCATGGGGTCCGCGGCGACCTGGGACTGGACCCAGGCCTCCAGGCAGCCACGGGAGGCCACGCCCGTCAACTCGTCGCGCGAGAGGCGCCGCTCCGTGTCGGACACGTGCCGCTGCAGCAGCAGCCAGATGGGCACCGCGAAGGCGGGGACTGCGATCCAAGTCAGAGGGTAGGGCACGTCGAAGCGACCGACCAGCAGCGTGTCGTTGACATACAGGGGCAGGCAGAGGGCCCAGACCAGCAGCACCTGCAGCAGTTCGCGCTGCCGCCGCCCCCGCCAGGCGATCCAAGGCACCAGCAGGCCCGCTGCCCCCGTGCCCAGGACGTCCAGGTCCCACAGGGCGGTCGGGCGGACCGGCAGGAGGTAGTAGCCGTCGGGAACCGGGCCGACGGCCGGATAGGCGTGGGGGCCGGCCAGCAGGCCTCCGATGGCCAGGGCGAGCCCGGCGGCCCACGGCAGCGCGGACCAGGGGCGCGACAGGCGGGCCATGGCCGCCACGGTCGCGATCAGACCAGCCATCGGTAGGACGACCAGGGCCGTCGAACGGGCGTAGTCGGCCCGGGCCGTGCCCGGCCCGGCGGCGAGCAGCACGGCGAAGGCGGCGAAGAAGACGGCGTCGCCCAGGAGCATCGCGCTGAGGTGAGCGGCGACGCGCCGCAGCCCGCCGCCCAGGTGGGGCAGGACGCCCACGGCGAAGCAGAGGGAGGCGACGGCCGTCGCCCCCAGGATCGCCGACGCCACGGGCAGGCGGAGCACCGTGTCCATCCGTCTGCCCTCCCCCGCCCCACGCTGGTCCCCGCACCCTCCCTATATCGGCAACGGACCCTGTGGGCCATAGGGGGCTGGGGAGGCCGGAGCGTGCCCTGGAGCCGGGGCGACGCCCCCGGCCCTCAGGTGGGCGTCGCCCCGGGGCGCCCCGCTGCGGGGCACGGACGGCGGGGGCGTCGCCCGGGCGGGCGGAGTCGGGGGCAGGGCGTTCTGCGGCGCGGAGGGCACCTCCCCCCGAGGTGACGTTCACGCCCCGAGGCCCTGGCGCCCCCAGGCGTCGCCCGAGCCCGGTGCGCTGCAGGCGGCGCGCGCCACCCGTGGGGCTGGGGCCATCGAGCGGCGGTTCGGCCCGGGCCCCGCCGCGGTCCCTTGCGGAAGCGGCAGGGGGCCCCGCCGGGGGCCAGAAGTCTGCAGGGCTCCGCCCGGCGTGCGGGGAGCGGTCGAGGGAAAGGGGTGGGCGCGTGCTGCAGCCCGGGGATCTCTTTGTCCACCCGTCGGGCGTCGAGGTTCGCATCCAGGCCTGGGGCGAGGGGCCCGCGGGGGTCGGGGAGTGGCTGGCCAGCGTGCCTCCCGGCAGCGGTTTCCTCCCGGAGCACGCGCACCCCCAGCAGGTCGAGAGCTTTCGCATCGAGCGCGGTGGCGCGCGCTACGACCTGGGGGGCGTGGCCGGACGGCTGGGGGCGGGGGAGGAGCTGGTGGTGCCGGCCGGGGTGCGCCATATCAACCCCTGGAACGACGGGGCCGAGCCGCTCGTCTTCACCCAGAGGTTCACGCCGATCCTGGACTTTGAGGAGATCCTCGCCCGTCTCGGCTTCCGGCCGCGCTGAGGGTGGGCCCGCCGCGCCGGCGCGGCGCCCCCCGGCGACGGGGGACCGCGGTCCGGGCGGGGGCGGCCAGGCGATCGCCCCCGTGGGGTGCAGGGGTGGGCGCGGGCAGCCCCTCCACCGGCCGGCGCCTGGCCGGGTCTCCGGGTCTGCGGCGCACCGCCGGTGGTCCAGGTCACCGGCGGTGCGCCGGGGGGCAGCCCCTCTGCCTTCGGTGCCGCCTCAGCCCGGACCCAGTGGGGCGGTGGCCGAGGCGACGGCCCGCAGGGCGCGCGGCACCAGGGTGATCGTCGGCGCGCCGCAGTAGGCGGCCGGCCCCTGCCCCAGGGAGCAGCGCGCCCCACTCGGGGAGAAGGCGGCCAGCCCCTTGCCGGCCTGCGGGGCGAGGGTGGGCAGGTACGGGGTGCCGGCCCGGAAGAGCTGGGCCAGGGTGTAGCGCCGCCCGTCGCGCAGGTCGAAGGTGAGGCCCGCGGGAACCTGGGCCAGACCCACCATCCCGCGCACGTAGGGTTCGACCAGGAAACGGTAGGACACCGTCGTTGTCGTGCGCAGCGTGGTTTGGGAGGTGATGCTCAGGCTGCTCACCGGCAGCGACGCCGGGGGATGGCCCGGCCCCGCCGCCGTGCGCACCACCGCCGCGGCGAAGGACGTGACCTGCCCCGCCGCCCAGGCCTTCACCGCGGCGTTGGCCCGCGCGGCCACCCGCGGGTGGGCGGCCCAGGTCAGGCCTGGCAGGTGGAGCGTGCCGGTATACGGCGGTTTGGTGGAGTGCACGGTGTGCACCCGCATCCTCACCGTTGGCGGCTGAAGCTGGCCAGGGGCGGCTGGCCGCGCCGCCGGGGCCGCACCCGCCGTGGCTGAGGCCGCCCCGGACCCCGCCGCGGAGTTCCCGGGCCCGGCCCCGCAACCGGCGAGGGCGATCGCGCCGGCGAGCGCCAGCGCGGCGGCCCCGCGGCGCCGCGGGCCCCCACGCTCGGGTGCCCCGGTCCGTCCATTCCCGCCTGCCGCTCCCATCTCCCGTCGCGCCCCGCTGCCGAACTGCGTGCCGTCTGGACGAGCCACCGCGACCGGACCAGCCACTCGCGTCAGGGTAACACGAGCGCAGCCCAGGGTGCCCCCCTGAGGGCCGGTCGCACGCACCCGCCCGCCCCGGCGCGGCTGCGGTCGCCGAGCCGGGGAGCGACGGGCCGCCGCGGCACCAGGGCCCTGGGGCGGTGGCCGCGGGGGCCCCCGGCCGTGCGGGTCCCCCGATCGGCCGATACCGCCGCCCTCGGGGGTGGGGTAGGGTCTTCGCGGAGGGGATCCCCATGCATCAGAGGTTCCGCTGGCTGGGGCACGCCGTGGCGGCCCTCGTCCTGCTCGCCGCCGCGCCGCCCGCCTTCGCCCGGGGCACCGCCTGGCGTCCGATCACCGGCGCCATCCAGTGGTCGTGCGGCGGGCGGGTGGAGGCGTGGGCGACGTGGCAGGCGCAGTACGCGAACGGTCAGGCCACAGGGGCGACCCGGGATGAGCAGCGGCACACGGCAGGCACCTGCCCCTCGGGCCCGGGGGGCGCCACGTGGCACACGGTCACCGGAAACATCGCCTGGCCCTGCGCCGGTGTGGAGACGTGGGCGACGTGGCAGGCCGCGTACCTGCACGGGCGGGCCACGGGGGCCACGCGCGACTTCCAGAGCTTCGCGTCCGGTGCCTGTTCGGGGGCCGCAGGCGGCGGAGCTGCTGCCGGTACCCGTCCGGTCGCCACGCTGACCCTGCGCTTTGCGCCGCGGGGCCTGTCGCTGGGGCCGGCCGCGGGCGACCTGGCCGCCACCGACGGGCGCCGCTGCGTGGTCGTGCTCGGCGGCAGGGTTGCGCAGACCATCCCGCTCTGCGACTTCATCGCCTGGGTGCCGGGCAGCCGGTGGGTCGTGCACAACGCCCTGACGCCACCGACCATCCAGGGCAGCGTGGTGCGCCGCTTCGTGGCGCTGCGGTACGCCGGGGGGACGGCGGGGGTGCCGGTGACCATCCCCTGCAGCGGCGGCCTGCCCGCGTCCGTGCAACCGGTCTCCGGGCCGGCGGTCGCCTACGTCTGCCGCGGTGCCCTCCACACCCTGGCGCTGGGCAAGCCCGGCGCGACGCCCCGGACATACAGCCTCCCGGCGGGCCTGGGGCAGGCCCGGCTCCTGGTCGATCCGACGGGCACCTACGCGGCGGCGCTGCGGCGGAACGGCTGGGTCAACGTCTACCGCCTCGCCGACGGCAGCGAGCTCCCCGGGACGTATCTGGCCGGCGCCCCGCTGCAGGTGGTCTGGTCGAACAACGGCACCCTGGCCCTGATCAACGTGGCGGGCGGCCTGACCCTCTGGCGCCCGGGGGTGGGCGTGGTCAGCCTGGCGACCCCGGATCACCCGTACGGCTACCGCCTGCTCTGGCAGCCGGGGGGCTCGGGCGTGCTGGCGCTGTCCACGCTGCTTACCGGCTTGGGCGGCGCGCCATCCGGGGGCGTCGTCGCCGGCCCCGGCGGCACCGTGCGGCCCTTCGCCCCCGCCCTGCCCCGGGGTGACGTCGTCCTCGCGCTGGCGCCCGGCGGGCGGGACCTGTGGTACGGCCCCAACCCCAATGGGCAGGCGGCAGGCGCCTACACCATGAGCGAGGCGCCCCTGCCGTGAGGGTTCCGGGGCCCTACGGGCGAGCGCGGTGCGCGATGCCGCGTGGGGGGAAACGACGCGCCCGACATCCAGGGCAGTGCGCTGCGGGCCGCCCGCTGCCCGCGAGCCCGGATGGCCACCGCCCACCGCCGGCGCCAGGGGGACGTCGCTCCCCCGCGAAGCGCTTGGGCCGCAAGCGTTTCCCGCCGCCGGCCGAAGGCGCGGCGCACGTGGGCGACGCGGGGGTAGCCACGGCCGGTTGTCGGCGCGCGCTGTCCCCGCCGCGTCTGCCACACGCCCGGCTCGCCGCGGACGGGCCGCGGCGCGGCCACCGTCACCTCGTCCGCTGGGCCCGCTGGCCGAAGGACCCCTTCCGGAAGGACGCCACCGCGCCGCGCGCGCCACCGCGGGGCGGCAGGGGCCCGCGTCGCCGCGCCGTATCCGGACGGAGGCCCCGGGGTTTCCCCCTGAGGGCTTCCCCGAGAGCCCACTCCGGCGCGGGGCCCCGGGCCTCGGCCCCGGAGCCCGCCCCGGATCCGGACGGAGGCGATGGCACATGCCCTGGAAGGGCTGGCTCCTGGACGTCGGCGGGGTGCTGCAGGCCGGCGGGCGGGCCCTGCCGGGGGCCGCCGAGGCCCTGGCGGCCCTG
>DAHWHV010000579.1 GCA_027335545.1 Clostridia bacterium | reverse complement strand
GTGGGGTGAGCGCGCAACGCGACCTCTACAGCGCGCACCTGGCCCGGTTCGTCTACCAGACGGAGGACAAGAGGTACCTGCTCGACGCGGGCCGGGCGTGTGAGGCCTGGCCAGGTGCGGAACCGCTCCTGCGTGCGGCGTCCGAGCAGGCCGAGAACCAACCCGCGAGGGGACCGGTTCCTTGGTCCCGCCCCGCGAGGGGACAGAGTGGGTCGCACGCGCAAGGGATGCTTGTGCCGCGCCCTTCAGGGGAGGCACTCCAAGCGGGGGCTGAGAGCCGGGATGCTGTACCAGGGCAGTCCCGAGCCCGGGAGAGCCTGGCAAAGGCCGAAGCAATGCATTCCAGAACCCCCTGGCTTTAGCCGTGGGGAGGTTCAGGAAGACGACCACGCTGCACTTTACCGACGTCGCGAGGATCGGCTCCTGGGCGAGGACGGGAGTGGAGGAGGCCGTGGCGGCCGGGTACATCCACGGCTTCCCCAACGGCGCCTTCCATCCGCACGGCCCGGCGACCCGTGCGCAGGCCGCCACGGTGCTGGCGCTGGTGTTGCGGCAGCAGGCCCTTTCCGCGACCGGCGCCTGAGGTAGGCGGGAGCCGCGGATGAGGCGTTGACTCGGCCCGAAGCGTGACGGCCCAGCCGCAAGGTTGGGCCGTCACGCTTCTCCTCGCAAGATTGTGGCCGCCCACAGGGAGCAACGTGCAGCCCTGGCGCGCGAGAACGGCGGGGGGCCGTGCCGGGGGCGGGTGGGCCTTCCCCACGGCGACCGCCGCCCGCTCTATCCCAGCCTACGGGCGATCGGTGCGGGGTCGGTAAGCAGATCCATAATGCGGGCTTGGGATCAGCCCTTCAGGACGCAAAGCGGCGGACGCACAAGTTGTGGCCGCCGGCAAGGCCCTCCGGAGGACCGTTGCGTTGGACGACAAACGCGAAGGCAGCGTGCTTGGTGGAAGACGTACCCTGCATTCCATGGCAGGAGTTCCTACGCCGTATTCGGCCGGCCAGGGTGATCTCACTGCCACTGCACCCGGAGCCGCGGGAGTAACGATCGATAGCCGGTTGAGGCCCGGCCCGCTGGCAGGATGGTTGCTGCGCCGCCGCGAATGGTCCGGGCAGTGGGCGCAGGGCGATTTCGGCGGCAGCGTCTGGGCGGGCGGTCGGCGCCCCCGGACCTCTCCCCTGCGGCTGGTGCGTCGCGTGGACCCCAGCTTCGGGATGCGCGTTCCCTCCTACCCGGCGGGGCGTCGGGTGGAGGCCACGCGTGGGTGCGCCTGTTCCCCGCTTCTGGCGCTGCGCGACTCCTTGACATCCCCGGGGCGCGGGGCGCATGATCTCGCAATAGACTGGGAACACCTATTCGCCGCTCAGAACAGAAGAGCATCCGGGCGCACGCCTGCAGTCGCCGAACTCGGGGGTGGCTCAGGTCTGCGGCACGCTACCCGTGGCTAGGCCCCGTTCCGCCCGGCGGGAAGCGGACGGGCCGCTCCGTTCCCCATCCTCACGGCCCCCTGGGTTCCAGGGCGGCAGGCGCCGCGTGTTCCCTGGGCTCCTCGGGCCAGCAGGCGGACGCGGGGGAGTTGCGGGGGGAGAAGGAGCGTCTGCTCGCCTCTGAGATTCAGAAGGGTCGAACCGGGACCCGTCAGGTGCGTAGTGGATCACGTTCGCGGTGGAACGGGGCCTACGCGCCTTCGCGGGGATCAGGTTGCAGGCGAAACCGGCGGCGACGAAGCAGGATAGACTCCAAGCAGGAGGCTAGCCCCTTCGCCCGGACACCAGGCGATGATGAGAGGAACGGTGTGCATGGCACTTCCGGCGGCGAGCGGGGGCCGCACCGACGACCTGTCGCGCTTCGTGCCCTCCCGGGCCCTGGAGTGGGCGTTGCTCAACGAACAGACCGCCCTCCCGGCCGTGGCGAAGGACGTGAGCCTGACGCAGGCGATAGAAGCCGCCCTGCCCCAGATCCCGACGGCTCATCGCCTGATTCTGGGGGATAGTCGCGACCTTCGCGACCAGCCCGCTGAGAGCGTCCACCTGGCGCTCACCTCCCCACCCTATTGGACATTGAAGGCCTATCCCACACACCCCGAGCAGCTGGGGGGGGTCGCCGGGTATGAGGCATTCCTGGATTCGCTGGACGAGGTTTGGAGGCATGTTTACCGGGCCCTGGTGCCAGGGGGGCGTCTCGTCATCGTCGTCGGGGATGTCTGCATTCCCAGGCGCCGCGCCGGGCGCCACATGGTGTATCCGCTGCACGCGAGTATCCAGGAGCGTTGCCGACGGATCGGCTTCGACAACCTGGCGCCCATTATCTGGTACAAGATCGCCAATGCGCAGTTCGAGGCCGGGCGCAACTCGGGGTTCCTGGGAAAGCCCTATGAGCCCAACGGTGTGGTGAAGAACGATGTGGAGTACATCTTGTTCCAACGTAAGCCGGGCGGGTATCGAAGCATCCCCGTCGCCAGGCGCATTCTTTCGGTGATTCCCGAGGCGAAGCATCGCGAATGGTTCCAGCAGATCTGGACCCTGCACGGGGCATCCACGAAGGTGCATCCGGCGCCCTATCCTCTGGAATTGGCCCACCGGCTGGTGCGGATGTTCTCCTTTGTCGGTGACACGGTGCTGGATCCGTTCATCGGCAGTGGCACGACCGGGGTTGCTGCGGCGCTGGTGGGGCGGCACAGCATCGGTGTGGACGTGGAGCGGTCCTACGTCGCCATGGCGTACCGCCGCCTGCGGGAGGCGGGGGGCGGCGACCGGGACATCGAGTTGCTGCGCCTCCACTCAGGCGTAGCGGCTCGTGTACGCCCGGCAGAGATCGTGGACGAATGAGTCGTAGTGGTCGCGATCCCAGGGCGCGCGCCTCCCCTTCGGAGCGGCATCCGGTCACACAACTGGGAGATGCTTCTCCTGGCCCCGCGCATTCCCTCCACCCGCGGCCAGGGGCGGGGCTGCGGGGAGGAGAACGTCCCCTTGGGCCCCGGGGGGGCTCCCGCGGCAGGCGGGCGCCGTGGTCGATGCACCGCTTCGGGGAACAGGCGGTGGCCCGCGGCGACGCGCGTAGCGCTGTCGCCCCAGCGCGGCGCCTGTCCGCCGGGCGGCGCCGGGGCGGGAGGCGGTGCCCCCCGTCGGCCAGGGTGAAGTCACCCTCCGTGAAGTGCTTGGGCCACAACCGTCTCCCGCCGCGGGCCCAAGGCGCGGCGTACGTCGGCGACGTACCTGGTTGCCACGGGTGGTTCGGGGCGGCCGCTCCCCCGCGGCCCTGGTGCCGCAAGCCCCAACTGGCCGAGGGCGGGCCGCGGACGCGGCGACCAGCACTTCGCCCGGTGGGCCTTCTGGCCGAAGGGCCCCCCCGGAGCGACGCCACCCTGCCCCGTCGGCCTCCTCCGCAGGACTGGCGACATTTGGCGCGAACCTTTTCCCTTCTGCGCGCGTCTGTACGAGCGGCAGGGCCGCCGCGGCCGCGGAACCGCCGTTTCCCGCACCCCCCGGTCGTGGTGGCCTCCCGCCGCGCGGGCCGGGCCGCCGCCCTCCCGGCGCGAACCGGGGCAAGGCGCCTGGGTGCCGGGGGGGCAGGGACCGCGCGCCGGCGGGGTTCCTCGGCCGCCACGGGCCTTACGGCATCCGGGCCGCCACCGGGCAGGCGCGGACTCCGACCTGGGGCGGGAGGCGGGGCATGCGGTTTGCCGGCGTGAGCGACATCGGGCGGATACGGGAGACCAACGAGGACAGCTACTGCCTCGACGAACTGGGGACGGCGGGCGGGGCGTGGCTCCTGGCCGTGGCGGACGGCTTGGGCGGCTACCGGGCCGGTGAGGTCGCCAGCGGCATCGCCATCCAGAGCGTGCGCGAACACCTGCAGCGGGGGGCCGGCGACTGGTCCACCCGCCTGCGGGCCGCGATCGAGGCCGCCCACGACCGCGTCGCGGCGGCGGCCGCCGGCGAACTGGCGGGGATGGGGACGACCCTGACGGTGGTCGTGGTCGAGGGGGCGCGTCTGTACTGGGGGCACGTCGGCGACAGCCGGGCCTACCTGCTGCAAAAGGGGCGCCTGCGTCTGCTCACCCACGACCACTCCGTCGTCGGCGAACTCCTGGCGGAGGGCCGGATCGGTGAAGAGGCCGCGCGGCGCCACCCGCAGCGCAACCTCCTCACTCAGGCCCTGGGCATCCCGGGTACGCTGGAGGTCGAGACCGGGCTGACGGAGCTGGGGGCGGGCGACTGGTTGATCCTCACCACCGACGGCCTGACCGCCGTCGTGCGCAGCGAGGAGATCGCCAAGCGGGTGGCCCGCAGCCGGGTGCCGCGGGCGTTGTGCGAACACCTCGTGGCGCTCGCCAACGCCCGCGGTGGGCCGGACAACATCACGGTGCTCGCCGCCCGGGCCTGAGCCGCGGGGCCCAGCCGGGACGACGGGGCGCAGCGGGGCGGAGAGCGGCTGGACCGAGAGCGGCTGGACCGAGAGCGGCTGGGCGGAAAGCGGCTGGGAGGGGGGAGACAGGTGATCGGCAGGACCCTGGGCGGGCGCTACATGGTGGAGGCGCGTGTGGGTGGCGGTGGGATGGCCGCCGTGTACCGCGGTCTCGACGGGTTGCTGCACCGGCAGGTCGCCCTGAAGGTGCTGCACAGCCAGTTCGCGGACGACGCCGAGTTCGTCGCGCGCTTCCGGCGCGAGGCCCGGGCCGCCGCCAGCCTCTCCCACCCCAACATCGTCGCCGTCTACGACGTGGGCCAGGAGGGGCCCGAATGCTACTACATCGTGCAGGAGTTCGTCGACGGGCGGACGCTCAAGGATCGCATCCGCGCCGACGGCCCGCTGCCCGTCCCCGAGGCCCTGACCGTGACGCGCCAGGTGCTGCGGGCCTTGGGCCACGCCCACGCCGTCGGGGTGATCCACCGGGACGTCAAGCCCCAGAACGTGCTGCTCACCCGCGACGGCCAGGTGAAGGTCACCGACTTCGGCATCGCCCGGGCGGAGGCCGGGGCCACCTTCGTGCATACGGGTGCCATCCTGGGCACGGCCCACTACGCCGCCCCCGAGCAGGTGCGCGGCCAGGCGACGGACCTGCGCTGCGACCTGTACTCGGCGGGCGTCATGCTCTTTGAGATGCTCAGCGGAAGCCCGCCGTTCGACGGCGAGGGCCCGCTGGCCGTGGCCCAGCAACACTGCGAGCGGCCGGTGCCGCTGGAGGCGCTGCGCGCGGCCCGGCCCGACGCCGTGCGCGGGCTGTGCGCCGTGGTGGCTCACGCCATGGCCAAATCCCCCGAGGAGCGCTACCGCTCGGCCGGGGAGTTCGAGGCGGACGTCGAGGCCCTCCTGGCCGGCTCCCCTCCCGTCTATGCCCCGCCCGCGGGCGCCGAACTCGGCGGCGTCCTGGAGGCGGCGCCCGCCGGCGAGGGGGGCGCCGGGCGGGGCAGGGGCGAGGTGGGGTCCGCTCCGGTCCCCCCGCTCGGCCCCCTCCCGGCGGCGGACGCCCGGGTGGGGGCCGCCGCGCTGGGGGCGAGTCGCGCCGGGCGGGACTGGTGGCAGGTGGCGGCGGTCACGGCGGGACTCGTCGTGGGGGTGGCCATCCTCGCCGGGGCGGCGGTGGTCGTCGCCCCGCACCTGTGGACGGTGCAGGCGGTGGCGGTGCCGCAGGTGGTCGGGGAGTCGTTGACGGGCGCCGAGAACGCCATCGCCGCCCAGGGCCTGCTGATCAGCGTGCAGCAGGAGCACAGCACCTCGGTCCCCAAGGGCGAGGTGGAGCAGACCGACCCGTCCGGTGGGACGCAGGTCCGCCGCGGCTCGACCGTCGATATCTGGCAGTCCCTCGGCCCTCCACCGGTGACGGTCCCCGACCTGCGGGGCATCGCCCTCAAGGGGGCCGAGGCGGAACTCCGGCAGTTGGGTCTGAAGGGGCGGCAGGCCAAAACCGCGGCGAGCAGTTCCCGCATCCCCGCCGGCTTCGTCCTGCAGAGCGAACCAGTCGCGGGCACGAGGGCCCGGGCCGGCTCGCGGGTCACGCTGGTCCTCAGCGCGGGCCCGCCGGGGGCCGGGACCCTGCCCGACTACGTCGGCCGCACGTTGCAGGCGGTGCGGCGGGACTTGGCGCGGCGGCAGTTGACCCTGGGGACCGTCTCCCACGAGGCCACCGGCTGGCCCGCGGGGTACGTGGCGGCAACCGCCCCCGTGTCGGGGTCGCCGGCCCCGGCGGGGACGCAGGTGGACCTCACGGTCAGCAACGGCTGCGTCTATCAGGCGACGCGCGTCTTGCGTGCCGGTCAGGGCGGCGCGGCGGCCGGCGGCGCCGGGGCGTCCAGCAGCACGGCGGCGGGTTCGGCCGGGGGCATGCACGAGCAGGTCCTGGTGCAGGATGTGGGCGCCACCGGCGCCCGCCAGGTCTTCGACCAGACGGTACCCGCGGGGCACCGCTTCACCGTGCAGCTCTGTTGGTCCTCGCCCCAGGGGGCCACCTGGACCTGGGAGGAGAATGGGGTCGTGCGGGGCAGCGGCATGGTCACCGCAGCGACGGCGACCGGTGGGTCGTCGGCGTCTGCCGGCGGCGGCCCCGCCCCGGCCGGCTCGTCGGGGACGTCCTCGACGACGGGCTCCTCCGCCACCGGCTCCTCGACCGCGGGGTCCTCTACGGGGGACGGGTTCCTCCCGGCGAACCCCGGTAGCCCGGGCTCCGGTGGGGTCCCGGCCGACAGTGCGACCAGCCCGGGGCCCGGGTAGAGCGACGCGCGGGTCGCTGCCCGGCCCCGGGTGGAGGCGGAAGGGAGGCCCGGCGCGCTGGTGGGTTTGGCAGGGCCCGCGGGGGAGGCGGGGGGCGCGGGGGAGGCCCCGGCGACCGGCGTGGTCGTGCACGCCATGAGCGGCATGTATGAGGTGCAGCTGGCGACGGGCGAGGTCTTGCTGTGTCGCCCGCGCGGTCGCTTGCGGGGGCGGGCGGCCGGGGCGTGGCGCGACACGCGGGACGCCGACCGGGCCGACGCCGCCCTGCGACCGGGCGACGAGGCGGCGGACGAAGCCGACGCCGGTGAGGGGGCCGGCGGGGCCACGGGCGAGGGAACAGACCGGGAAGCAGGCGAGCCAGCGGGTGGGG
>DAHWHV010000565.1 GCA_027335545.1 Clostridia bacterium | reverse complement strand
CCCCCGGCGCGCCAGGGGCGCCGCCCTGGCAGTACTGCAGGAAGGCCCTGAGGTCGGCCACGCCGCGGGCCGGGGTGCGGCCCGGCTGGATGTGCTCCGGCTGCAGGGTGGCGAAGACGTGCAGCTCGCGGCGGGCCCGCGTCACCGCCACGTTCAGCCGGCGCTCCCCGCCCTCCCGGTTCAGCGGCCCAAAGTTCATGGACACCGCGCCTGCCTCGTCCGGGCCGTAGGTGATCGAGAAGCACATCACGTCCCGCTCGTCGCCCTGGACGTTCTCGAGGTTCTTGACGAAGACCGGGTCCGCGGCGTCGTCGGCGAAGAAGCGCTCCAGGCGCTCGTCCCGCGCCCGCTCCCGCTCGAAGAGGTCCTCGATCAGCGCCTGTTGCTGGGCGTTGAAGGTGACCACGCCGATGGACCGGCCCGAGGCCGCGAAGTCCGGGTCGCGGAGCCTCCCCAGGACGAAGTCCGCCACCGCCCGGGCCTCGGGGCGGTTGACCCGCGCGCCGCCCTTTTCATACACGCCGTCGGCGACGTGGTGGTAGCGGACGGCCTGGCCGTCGGCGGCGGGGGAGGGGAAGGTGACCAGCGTCTGGTCGTAGTAGCGGGCGTTGGAGAAGGCGATCAGGCGCTCCGCGCGGCTGCGGTAGTGCCACTGCAACTGCAGCTCCGGCAGCCCGGCCCCGCGGCAGTCGTCCAGGATGCTCTCCAGGTCGGCCTCCAGCGCGGGGTCCTCCTCCGCCCCGTCGTCCCCGCGGTCGAAGAAGGTGGTCGGGGGCAACTGCTTGGGGTCTCCCACCACGACCAGTTGCCGTCCGCGCGCGATGGCGCCGATCGCATCCCAGACCGGGATCTGGGAGGCCTCGTCGAAGACCACGAGGTCGAAGGGGGCGGCCTCCGCGGAGAGGTACTGCGCCACCGACAGCGGACTCATCAGCAGGCAGGGTGCCAGCACCGGTAGGACCGGCGTCAACCGCGTCAGCAGTTCCCGCACCGCGAGGTGCTGCCGCTTCTTGGCCAGCTCGTGGCGCAGCACCCCCCAGGCCGCGGCCTCCGCCGAGCCCGGCAGCGCGGCGGCCAGCCGCTCCCGCAGCCGGCGCGCCAGGGCCCCGTGCACGTGGGGCCCGACCAGCCCCAGCCAGTGGCGGTCCGCCGCGGCGAAGTCGCCGATGCCCGCCTCGTGGGCGGCGGGGAGGAAGGCGCGCAGCGTGGCCTCCGCGTCCACGGCCTGGGGCAGCCACCAGCGGCAGTAGTTGACGGCGAAGGCCCGCTGGGCCCCCTCCGCTGGGACCCGGCCGGCCTCCAGGGCCTCCACCAGGGGGGACAGGCCCGCGGGTCGGGCCGCCCGCCGCGCCCCCTGCCAGGCGCACCACGCCGGCCAGCGGGAGGCGTTCGCCAGCAGCGCGGCGCAGGCCCGCGCCCACTGCCCGGGGGTGTCCGGGTCGGGCCAGGCCGGCGGCGCCTCCAGCAGGGCCCGGCAGGCCACGACCTCCGCCTCCCAGCGCCCGAGGGCCGCGCGCAGGTCCACGGCCAGCTCGCCGAGGGC
>DAHWHV010000563.1 GCA_027335545.1 Clostridia bacterium | reverse complement strand
CGGCCCCGCAGTCGCCCGGCCAGCCGGAGCAGATCGGCGACCAGCCCCTCGACGCGGTCCTCCTGGTCGCCCACGATGAGGCACAGACTCAGACCCGACCCGCCGGGCCATGGCGCCCCAGGCCGGCGCGCGGCGACAACCACCAGGCAGGCCACGAGGACGACGACGCCCCAAAACGACCACATGCGCCCTCCGCCCTTCCCCGCCCCACGCCCCGCGCCCCGCGCCCGGCCGGGCTGCGGCCGCCGGGGAGCCATCCCACGGGGCCCGGCCGCGGCGGGTGGGCGCGGACCCCGTCGCCGACCCCGGGGCTCGGCGGCGGCATTAGCGGCATATGCGCGCGGGCGCGACGGGGGAAGGGGTGGGCCCCGCACCGACGAGCGGGGGGGCGGAGGGGGCTTGGGGGAACAGGCGGCCCGGACCGGGTGTCCGGTCCGGGCCTGCCCGGGGGTGGGAGGGGCGCGGGGCCGGGGTACGCCCTACGGGCGAGTGGCCGCCAGACCCGCCACCCGGCGCAGGGCGTCCACGCGGTCCAGGGCCTCCCAGGGGGCGGCCTCGCCACTGCGCCCGAAGTGCCCGTAGGCCGCCAGCGGCCGGTAAATGGGACGGCGCAGCCCGAGGCCGGCGATGATCGCGGCCGGCCGCAGGTCGAAGACCTCGCGCACGAGGTCGGCGAGCGCCGCCTCCGACAGCAGGCCCGTGCCCTGGGTGTCCACCCCGATGGCGATGGGGTGCGCCACCCCGATGGCATAGGCCACGCGCACCTCGCAGCGCCGGCACAAGCCCGCCGCGACGAGGTTCTTGGCGGCATGCCGCGCCGCGTAGCTCGCCGAGCGGTCCACCTTGGTGGGGTCCTTGCCGGAGAAGGCCCCGCCACCATGCCGCGCATACCCGCCGTACGTGTCGACGATGATCTTGCGCCCGGTCAGGCCCGTGTCGCCCTGCGGCCCCCCGATCACGAAGCGCCCCGTGGGGTTGACGTAGATGCGCGTCTCGGCGTCCAGCCACTCCTGTGGCACCACGCGCTCGATCACCGCCCGCCGCAGGTCGGCCTCAATGGTCTCCGGCCCCGCCTCCGGCGCATGCTGGGTGGAGACGACGATGGCGTCCACCCGCGCCGGGCGGCCGGCCCGATACTCGACGGTCACCTGGGTCTTGCCGTCCGGGCGCAGGTAGGGCACCTCGCCGCTCTTGCGCACGAGCGCCAACTCGCGCGCCAGGCGATGCGCCAAGGAGATGGGCAACGGCATCAGGTCCGGGGTTTCGTCACAGGCGTAACCGAACATCATCCCCTGGTCGCCGGCGCCCACCCGGTCGAAGTCGTCCGGGGGGGCCGCGGTCCGGGGCGCGGCGGCGGCCGGACGGTCCTCCAGGGCCACGTCCACGCCCTGGGCGATGTCGGGGGATTGGCCCTCCAGGGCCGTGAGCACCGCCACGCTGTCGGCATCGAATCCGGCCGTGCCCGTATAGCCGATCTCGCGCAGGGTCTGGCGGACGATCGCCTGGACGTCCAGGGTCGCCCGCGCGCTGACCTGGCCCATCACCAGGACCAGCCCGGTGCAGGCGACGACCTCGATCGCCGTGCGCGCCAGCGGGTCTCGCTCCAGGTAGGCGTCCAGCAGGGCGTCGGCCACCTGATCGCACACCTTGTCGGGATGGCCCTCTGTGACCGACTCGGACGTGAAGAGCATGGTCTCCGCCACCAGTGCCTGTCCGCCTCCCCCGCTGCCGCCTCGGCGGCCGCCCGGCACACAGGTGCGCCCGCCACGCGCCACGGGCGCGGGGCGGGCGCCACCTGGCCGCCGTCGGGCCGCCGGGACGCGCTCCACTCGTTCCAGCTAGTAACCGATGAACTCCTGGCACACGTACACGCCATAGGCGCCATAGGGCACCACGGCAGCCCCCTGGTCGGTCAGGCCGCGGTAGAGGATGTTCGCGAGGTGCGCGGGACTATGCACCAACATGTAGTAGGCCAGGGAGGTGTCCCTTGCGCCCGCGATGTTCTCCGCACCCATGATTCGAGCCCGCACGCCGAAAGCCTGCTGCATCTGATACGGCGTTCCGTACGTGGGCGAGAGGTGGCTGAAGTAGTGGTTCTGGATCATGTCCTGGCACTTGAGGTTGGCGATGTGATCCAGGAGGGGGCTGTTCGCCAGCGGGGGCAGGCCGTGCTGCGCGCGGGTGGCGTTGGTCCACGCCTCGATCTCGCTGGCCCGGCGGCCGAGGCCAGACCCGCCGGCGGTGCCGGAACCGCTCCCGGGGGCAGCGCTCGCCGACCCGCCGGCGGATCCAACGGCTGATCCACTGGCTGATCCACTGGCTGATCCAGAGGAAGCGCCGGCCGCGCCGGAACTCGTGGCCACGGTGGCGCCGTTCGTGGCGGGCGCGCTGGTCGTACCGGTCCACAGCGCGGGGGAGCCGGGGCCGCTCGGGGACAAGGCGGTCCCGCCCGTGGCGCCGCCGGACCCGTTGCCCGCCCCCGCGCCGCTACCGGAGGCCCCCTGGGGCGGTGCACCCCAGGTCACGTAGACGGTCGCACCCCAGGACGGACTGGCCTGGCCCCACACGGCCGATCCCTGCAGGGGGATCGCCGTCGCGGCCGGGGTCGCCGTGGAGGCGGTGAGGGTCAGGGGCGTGTATGTGACCCCGCCCAGGTTCTCGGCGGTCTCGGTGAAGGCGGGCGTCCCGCCGAACGCCGAGTTGGACGCGGCGGGCCCGGAGGGGCTGACCAGGGTCGTCGCGCCGGTCACGGGGGGAGAGGTCAGGGCGGGGCCGGGAACGAGCGAAGAACGGATGATGGCGAAGGAGGCCCGCCAGGCGCCGGAGGCAGACACGACCGGCGAGGCGGCGGCGAGCACCGGGGAGGCTCCGAGGAGCAGGGCGACGGCGGCGGCGGCGCTGGTGGCAAGCACCCGTGGTGAGCGTCGAGGCATCGGATCTCCCCTTCCTGGCAAGGGCGCTCGGTGGTCCAGGGGCAACGGCCCGGCCCACAGCCCTCGCCCCCACGCACTGGTGGGTTCAGGGGGGAGCGTAAGCTTGCACCATTTCGCCTACAACCTGGAACATCGGCCGTCTCCCGCGCTGGCGGGTGTCAGCGGCGCGCGGCAGGGGCCGCGGGGGGATTGCCGTGGCCTCGGGGGCAACTTCCACTTTCCAGCAATGCTTCTCGCGGAGATGGCTTCCAGGACGCGTGCGGCTGGCGCGGGGCGGGACGGCGGGCCCAGCCAGGGAGGGACGGCGGGCCGGGCCCGCGCTCCGCGGGGGCCCGGCCCGCGTTCAGCGCAGGGCGCGCAGGAAGCCGTCCAACCGATCGCACCCCGCCCGCAGCGTCGGCAGCGCGGCTGCGTAGGAGAGGCGGATGTGCCCGGGGGCGCCGAAGCCGCTCCCCGGCACGACACCCAGCCCGGCCTCCTCCATGAGGGCCACGGCGAAGGCGTCCACATCCCCCAGGCGGGTACCCTGGGAGGTCTGGCGCCCGACCACGCCGGCCACGTGCGGGAAGACATAGAAGGCCCCGCCGGGGGAGACGCAGGAGACCCCCGGCATGGCCGCCAGGCGGTCCAGCACATAGGCGCGCCGCCGCGCGAATTCCTGCACCATCGCCTCGGCCGCGTCGGCGCCCTCCGCCAGCGCCGCCAACGCCGCCCGCTGCGCCACGGAGGTGATGTTGGAGGTGGTCTGGCTCAGCAGGTGGGCGATGGCGACGGCGATGCGCCGGTCGGCGGCCGTGTAACCGACCCGCCAGCCGGTCATGGCGTATGCCTTGGACAGCCCGTTGATCGTCACCGTGCGGCGCCGCAACTCCGCATCCAACGCGGCGAGGCTACCGTGGCGCGCCCCCCCGTATACCATCTTCTCGTAGATCTCGTCGGAGAGGACGTGCAACCGCGGGTGACGCAGGATGACCTCCCCGATGGCGGCGAGTTCCTCCGGAGGGATGACCGCCCCGGTCGGGTTGCAGGGGCTGTTGACGACGACCAGCTTGCTGCGCGCCGTGAGGCGCGACTCCAGGGCGGCGGCGCGCAGGATGAAGCCGTCTTCCGCCGAGGTGGGCACGAACACAGGCACCGCACCCGCCAGCTTTGCCTGCTCCGGGTAGGAGACCCAGTACGGCGTCGCGATCAGGACCTCATCCCCGGGGTCGCAGAGGACCTGCATGGCGGCGTACAGCGCGAACTTGGCCCCGCAGGTGACGGCGATCTCCTCGGGGGCGTAGGTGAGCCGGTTGTCGGTCGCGAGTTTGGCCGCGATCGCCTCCCGCAGGGGACGGATGCCGACGGCCTCGGTGTAACGGGTGAAGCCGTCCGCGATGGCCTGGGCGGCCGCGGCGGCGGCGCAGGGGACCGTGGGGAAGTCGGGCTCCCCCGCCGTCAGGTTCACCAGGTCGCGCCCCGCCGCCAGCAGCGCCTTGGCGCGCGCGTCGAAGGCCATCGTCGGCGAGGGCTGGAGGCCACGGGCCCGTTGGGACAGGGGATCGGCGGCAGGGGGCACCGGAACGGCAGGCACGGCCATGGCGCACGACCTTCCCGGGGCGGGGGCTGCCCGCCGCCTTCGTGCCCCGACCTTACGCCGCCGCGCGTCTTTTGGTCAACGGCGGGACCCTGCGCAGTGCAGGAATGGGCACCCGAGCCGGGAAGGCAGGGCCAGCGCCGCGCGGCCCGGTTGCCGAACGGCCTGCGCCCCGCGCGTGGCGGGCCCGAGCCAACCTGACCCGCCGAGCCGAAGGGCCCAAGACGCCGGCCCGCCCAGCCGAGCGGGCCCCGCCACGGAGGGCCAGGCAACGGGGCCAGTGCGGGTTCAGTGCGGGTTCAGTGCGGGTTTAGTACGGGTTTAGTAGATGAAGGGTGGCACCAGCCCATGCCCGCAGACGCCCCGTCCCCGGCGGCCCCCGCGCCTGGCGCACCGCCCCCCGCCCCGTCGCTGTCCGCCGAGGACATCCTCCGCATCCTCCCCCACCGCCCCCCGTTCCTGTTCATCGACCGCATCCTCGCCTACGAGCCGGGCGTTCGCGCCGTGGGCCTCAAGTGTGTGGCCGCCAACGAGCCCTTCTTCGCCGGGCACTTCCCCGGTCGGCCCATCCTCCCAGGGGTGCTGATCCTCGAGGCGCTGGCCCAGGTCGGCGCTATCGCCATCCTGACGCTGCCGGAGTTCGCCGGCCGCCTCGCCCTCTTCGGGGGCGTCGACGACGCCCGCTTCCGCCGCCCGGTGGTCCCAGGGGACGTCCTCCACCTGGAGGTGGAGATCGTGCGGCGGCGGGGACGCCTGGGCGTGGGCCGCGGGGTGGCCACGGTGGGTGGGGAGCGCGCGGCCGAGGCCAGTCTCACCTTCGCCGTGGCCGCCGAGTGAGGTCCCCGAACGCTGCCCGTACGTGTCTTGCGGTGTGACCAAGCCGCCGCGCCGCGGCACAACCCTCCGCCGCGAAGGTGAAGGCCGCGCCACGGCACAACCCTCCGCCGCGAAGGTGAAGGCCGCGCCACGGCACAACCCTCCGCCGCGAAGGTGAAGGCCGCGCCGCGGCACAACCCTCCGCCGCGAAGGTGAAGGCCGCGCCG
>DAHWHV010000558.1 GCA_027335545.1 Clostridia bacterium | reverse complement strand
CGCGGGGCGTCGCGGCGCTTGGGGAAAGGCCGCCGGACGGGGGAGGGATGGGGTATCCTTGTCCCCATGGCCGACTCCACGTGCAGTCAGGGTCCGGCGCGGTCGGCGGCGCGGCCCGCGCGTCCCACACCCAACGGTCCGGTGGCGATCGCGCGGGCCACGCCGCGCCTGCTGCGGGAGGTGGATCAACTCCTGCGCGGCTGGCACCTCCGGGCCGCGGCCATCCCGGACATCGAGCTGCGGCGCCAAGCCGAGGCCAGCCTCCGCCTCAAGCGCTTCCACTGCGAGGGGGGCGCGGTGTACGCCTTGGCCGCCGGCGCGCGCGCCGACGCGGCGGCTAGGTTCATCGTGGCCCTGCAGACCATCAGCGACTATCTGGACAACCTCTGCGACCGCTCTCCGGCCGGCGGGGAACCCGACTTCGCCCTCCTGCACACGGCCATGACCGAGGCGGTCGCGCCACCGGACCCCGTCGCGCCCGCCCGCTCCGACCCAGGACGCTTCTACCGCCGGCACCCCCACCGCGAGGACGGAGGGTATCTCGACGCCCTGGTCCGGACCTGCCGCGCGGAGGTCGGCGCCCTCGCCCAGCCGGGGCGAGAGGCCTTTGCCGCCGAGGCCGGGCACCTCGTCGACCTATACTGCGCGCTGCAGGCCTACAAACACCTGCCTGAGGGACGCGAGGCCGCGGTGCGGCGTTGGGCCGAGGAACTGGCCCCGGAGGCGCAGGGGCTGCATTGGTGGGAGACCGCGGCTGCGACGGGCTCCACCCTCGGCGTCTTCGCCCTCTTCGCCGCGGCGGCACTGGGCCCTTTGGACCCCGCCCTCGCCCGCCGGCTGCGCACCGCCTACTTCCCCTGGGTCACCGGGCTGCACATCCTCCTCGACTACTGGATCGATCGAGCGGAGGACCGCGTCGGCGGCGACATGAACTTTACCTTTTACTATGATGGGCCCGCGGCGGGGGCCCGGCGCCTGCGGGCCTTCAACCGCGGCGCCTTGGCCGCGGTTGCGGGGCTGCCGGCCGCCGGCTTCCACCGGGCCGTGGTCTCCGGCCTCCCCGCCCTCTACCTCGCCGACCCGAAGGTCGCCCACCAGGGTCTGGCGACCGACGCCTGGAGTGTCCTCCGCGCCTCCGGGCCGGGCACGTGGCTCCTCTACTGGACCATCCGCTGGCTCCGCCTGCATGGCACCCTGCGACCCGCCCAGCCCTGAGGCGCGACGCCCCGGGTCTCGCCCCCGGGCCATCCCCCCAAGGCCGGGGCACCCCGGACCGCCCCCCGGGTGCACAGCAAGCGAGCCTCGGCCACCAGGTGCAGGCTGCCGCTGACCACCACCAGCCCGTCACGTCCCGCCCAGGCCCGCGCGGCGGCCAGGGCCCGCTGCAGGCGCGGCGCGACGGTCACGGACAGGCCCTGGGTCTGGAACGCCGCGCCCACCTCGGCGGCCGGCATCGCCCGCGGGTGCCCCGGTTGCGTCACCCAGACCTCCGGGTGCAGCGGCGCCAGCGCGGCGGCGAACCCCCGGGCGTCCTTGTCGGCGAGGAGGCCGACCACCAGCGCGAGGCGGGCCAGGTTGCCCCGCTCGGCCACGGCCTCCCGCACCGCCAGAGCCGACAGGGGCGTGTGGGCCCCGTCCGCCACGACCTCCGGGGCCGAGGCGATCCGCTCCCAGCGCCCCGGCCAGCGGGCGGAGGCCAGCCCGAGCGCGATCGCGCGGGGGTCGCAGCCCAGGGCCGTCGCCCCCGCGGCCGCCAGGCAGGCGTTGGTGCGCTGGAAGGGCCCGGCCAGGCCCAGGGGGGTGTCCACCATCCCCCCGCCCGGCAGGGGGATGCGCCAGCTCGTGGAGGCCGCAGCGGGGAGGCCCGCCGCCGGCGCGGCCTCCACCTCCGCCGCCGAGGGTCTGGCCCCCGCCGCGGCCTCCACCTCCGCCGCCGAGGGT
>DAHWHV010000539.1 GCA_027335545.1 Clostridia bacterium | reverse complement strand
CGGCCCCGGCCGGCGGCCCGGCGTCGACCCCCTCGAAGCGGACCCGCACCTGGGCCTCCGCGGCACCGAGACGCGACTCCGCCACGCGCGCGAACACCTCGGCCAGGGGCTGCACCGCCTCCGGGCGCACCCCCGGGCCCTCGGCACCCCCGCTCGGCTGCGGGGGCGTCTCCGGGGCGGCCGCGTCCACCCGCTCGTCTCCCCACACGGCCATGCCCCCCCTTCATCCCGCGTTGCACCACTCCGGGTGCCACGACGCGGGTGCCCACGACGCCGGCTCCCACCGCGCGGTTTTCCCCGTGCACGGGCGCGACCGCCCGGGCTCCAGCGCGGGCCCCCGGACCCGGAGGGGGCGCCCCCCCCGGCGCGGCCGCACCCTTAGGTCGGCGGTCCGGCCACGATGCGCACCGCCAAACGCCCCCCGGCCGACCCGACCCGACCCGTGAACTTGGCTTGGCCGTGCACGTGCACGCGGGCCGGGCCGTCCGGGGCCCCAAGCGGCAGGAGGTCCCCGGGGCGCAGCCCCGCGACCCGGCCCAGCGGCAGGCGCACTCGGCCGATCTCGACGCTCACCGGGACCTGCACGTCGGCTAGGCCTCGGCGCAGTTCCGCCTGGCGGGCGCCCGGCGCCTGCGAGGAGGTGGCCGCCCACTGGCGCGAAGCCAGGCGATGCAGCAGCGGCTCCAGCAGGGCGTGCGGGAAGCAGATGCGCACCCGCCCCTCGTGGCGGCCCAGACCGCAGACTAGGGCCACGGCCAGGACGATCTCGTTGGGAGCGACCAACTGCATGAACATGGGGTTGGTCTCGATGCCCAGGATGCGGGGGCGCAGCGGGCTCACGTGGCTCCACGCCTCCCGCCAGTTGTCCAGCACCGTCTGCAACACCCGCTGGATGACCGTCAGTTCAATCTCTGTGACGGGCCGTCCGCCCGTCGGCCCGTCCCCGCTGCCCCCCAGCAGGCGGTCGATCATGGGGAAGGCGATCACCGGGTCCATGTCCAGGAGGCAACTCCCCAGGAGCGGGTCGGCTGCGAAGGCCGCGAGGATCGCCGGGTCGGCCGTGTCGGCCACGAACTCCTCGTACGTCCGCTGCTCGGGGGGAACGGCCTGCACGCGCACCGTGGCCCGCAACTGCGCCGAGAGCGCCGTGGTCAGGGTGCGCGCCATCCCCTCGTGCAGGTGGTGGATCTGGCGCAGCACGTCCTTGGGGAACTTGTCCGGGACGCGAAAGTCGTAGCGGCGGGCCTCCGCGGGCCGCGCGGCCCGGACCAGCGCATCCGGGGCCTCGGGCGAGTCGCTGCGCACCGCCTCAGGCGTCCGCAGCGACTCGCGGCGGATCGCCTCCCGCAGGGCCTGGGCCTCCTCGGCGCTCAACTCGCCCACCGTCCCCACCCCCTACGCCCCCGCGGGGCCGCTCACTGCACGACGAACTGCGTGAAGTACACGGCCTGGATCGCGCGCGCGTCCCCCAACACCCCGTCCACCGAGGCGGACACGGCCCGCCCCAGCCCGGCCATGCCCCCCTTGGCATCCAGGGAGGCCACGGAGCTGTGGCGGATGTCGGAGATGACCGCATCCTGCACCGCCGGCATCCGCGCCTTCAGGGACTTGGCCAGGGTGGCGTCCACGCTCAGGGTCACGGCCACCTGGGCGAAGTGCCCCCCGGGGCCCTCGAGGTTGGTCGTGATCGCCGGCACCGGCACCGTGACCGCTGCTGCCACGGCGCGGGGCGGCGGCGCCGCGCCGCGCCGTGGCAGCAGCGGCAGCGGCACCCGCAGCCACCACGCCCCGAGGACGCCCATGGTCAGAACCGCGACCAAGGCCAGGACCAGGAGCACCGCGCGCCTCATGACGCCCTCCCCGTCTTGCCCGCGGCGGGCGGCCGCCCGCCGCCTGCCCCCCCCTACTGGCCGAGGTTCACGAGCGTCTGGAGCATCGTGTTGGCCGTGGTGACGACCTGCGCGTTGGCCTGGAAGCCGCGTTCCGCGGCGATCATTTCCGTGAACTGCTTGGCCAGGTCGACGTTGCTGCCTTCCAGCGCCCCGCTGGCGACCGTGCCGGCCCCGCCCGTGCCGGCCACCAGGACATTGGCCACACCGGAGTTGTTGCCCGGCGTGTAGATGTCCTGACCCTGCTGTACCAGGCCCTGGGGGTTGGCGAACGTCGCCAGGGCGACCTGGCCCAGGCTCTGGCGCTGCCCGTTGCTGAACGTGCCGGTGATGATGCCCGATTGGCCGATGGACAGGCTCTGCAGGCTCCCGGCGGCGTACCCGTTCTGGGCCCCCGGTTCGGCCGTGCTGGCCTGAGCGAACTGGGTCAGGCCGGAGAAGCCCGGGGTGACCGTGGTGCTCGCGGCTCCCGCCGGCGCGAGCGTGAACGGCCCGCCCGTCGAGGCGCTGTAGGCGCCGGAGGAGGTGAAGGCCACCGTGCCGGAGGTGGCCCCCCCCAGCCCCGCATGGCCCGAGGGATCCGTGACCGTCCAGTTCCAGGTACCCGGCGTGGCCGTCGGCTGGAAGGTGCACACGAGGCTCCAGGGATTGCCCAGGGAGTCGTACACGCTGAAGGGCACGGCCACGGAGGTGCCCGTCGCGGTCCCCGAATCGAGGTTGCCCCCGAAGGCCGCTGAGGTGGTGGCCTGGGGCGGCTGGCTGGTGGTCGTGGGGACGACCAGGTTCTGCAGGTTGCTGGCGTTCTCGGCCGGCAGCGTCCCCGAGCTGTTGGCCATCCAGCCCTGGACCTTGAAGCCCGTCGCCTGCTCCACCAGGGTCCCGCTGCCATCGAAGCTGAAGTCCCCCACGCGCGTGTACCCGGTCCCCTGGCCGGCCCGGTTCAGGACGAAGTAGCCGTTCCCCTGGATCGCCAGGTTCGTCGGCACGCCCGTCTGTTGCAGCGCGCCCTGGGACTCGTTCTGGCTGATGCTGCCGATGCCCACGCCGAGCCCGATCTGCTGCGGATTGGTGCCGCCCTGCGGCCCGTTGGGGGCCCCGCCGGCGTTGAGGGTCTGCGCGAAGAGCTGGGCGAAGTTGACGTCGCTGGACTTGAAACCGGGCGTACTGACGTTGGCGATGTTATTGCCGATGACGTCCATCCACTGCTGGTGCATCTGGAGCCCGGAGACCGCGTCCTCCATGGACCGCAGCACATGCCCCACTCCTTCCTGGAACTGGCATCCTCGCCCCGGGCGGCTCAGGGCACGGTCGAGCCGGTGCTCGTCGCCGTAGCCGTAGCCGCGCCGGTGCCCGCCCCCGTCGACGCCCCCCCGCCGCTGGCCACCGCCTGCCCGCTGGGGGCCTTGCCCGCCGCCACCAGGGCGTTCAGGTCGCCGCGGATCGCCGTCAGATCCGAAAGCATCTGGAACTGGGCGAGTTGCGTGACGAACTGCGTATTGCTCACGGGCTGCATCGGGTTCTGGTACTTGAGCTGCGCCACAAGCAACTGCAGGAAGGCGTTCTTCCCCAGGGCCCCGCCGGGCGCCGTGCTGGCCGCCGTGGTCGAGGCCGCAGAGGCGCCGGCGCCCGTGAGCGCCGCGCCCGTGATCGCCGTCGTGCTCAACGCCATCCCCCCTTTCCCCGGGACCGTCCATGTCGCCCCATCCCGACCCGCGCCCCGCGACCTCCGCCCCGCCTTCTGGGAAACGCGGGCCGGGCTTCAACCGACCAGGTCCACCCCCACGCCGGCGACCCGGCGGGGAGCGCCCACGCCCGGCGACACCACCGCCACTGGCCCCCCCCTGGATCGTGGCGCCGTGGGCCGCACGCCGCTCCCGCCGCCGTGTCCCTGCCCCGTGCCGCCCCGGGGGTCCGCCTGCCCGCCCGCCGCCGCGTCCCCGCGCACACCCACCTGCAGACCCGCCAGTTGCAGTCCCGCGTCACCCAGGGCGTGCCGCAGCGCTTCCCCCTGACCCAGGATCGCCCCGTCGCTGCCGGCCTGCGCCACGACGAAGGCCGTGTGCACCCGCGTGCCCCGCACCGCCACGCGCACGTCGACCGGCCCCAGCCCCGGCGGGCTGATCTGGAGCCGCAGGCCGCCGGGTCGGAGGGCGACCCCTGGCCCCGGCGGCGGCAACAGGGCCCCGCCGGCCGGCCCGGCATCTCCCGCCGCCCGCCCAGGGCCCGCGGGCCTCGACGCGTCCGGCGACCCGCTCCCGGGTGGGGCGGCCGCCATGGCCACCGGCGCTCCGCCCTCTCCAGGGTGGGCACTGGCGCCCGGGGGTTCCGTCCCGTGGTGCCCCCCGGACCGCCCCGCCGGTGGGCCTTGGGTCTCGCCACGGACCGCCGCCGGCGCCACCGGCGACGGAGGGGGCGCGGTCCCCCGCCGCGGCACCGGCGCTGGCCCAGGGGCCGCGCCGAACGGCAGCGGGCCGGGCGTCTCCTCGCCCACCGCACCGCCCCGTGGCTCAGTCGCCACCCGTGGGGCCGCACGGGTCGGGGGGGAGGTCCCCCTGTGGCCCGGCGGGGGTTCGGCCGGCGACAACACCGGGGGGGTCCGAGGGGCGCCCCCCTGGGCGGCCCCCTCCGCGGGGGCGCCACTGCCGCC
>DAHWHV010000538.1 GCA_027335545.1 Clostridia bacterium | reverse complement strand
GGGCATGGTGGCGCGTATCGCGCTCGCGGTGCCCGATGCCGCGGCCCTGCGCTGGTGGCAGGACCGCTTCGCGCGCCTCCGGATCGCCCACGGGGAGATCGCCGACCGCCGTGGGCGCCAGGCGCTGGCCTTCGCCGACCCAGAGGGGCAGTGCCTCGAACTCGTGGACGGCTCAGGTGCGGGGGGGCCGCCCGTGGAGCCGTGGGCGGGCAGCCCGGTCCCGGTGGAGGTGGGGATCCGTTCCTTCTATGGGGTGACCATCTATGGGCCAGCCCTCCAGGGGGCAGCCATCCACGGGTCAGCCATCCACGGGCCATCCCCAGATCGGGCAGACCTCCGTGGGTCAGCCCTCGATGGGTCAGCCCCCTACGAGGCAGCCCTGTATGGGGCACCCCGGGCCGCCGCCGCGCCGAGTCCCACGGTGGCCCTGCTGACCGGGCTCCTGGGGTTCCGGCAGACCGACGCCTTCGCCGACGCGGAGGGGCGGCCCGTCACGGTGCTCGAGTCGGGCACCGGCGGGGCCGGCACGGAGGTGCGGGTGGTCTCACCCGGGGGGCCCCAGGGGATGCCCGGTATCGGCGGGGTGCACCACCTCGCCCTGCGCACCGCCAGCGACGCCACGCAGCACCAGTGGCTCGAGATCCTCCAGGCGGCTCGGGTCCCGAACTCGGGCATCGTCGACCGCTATTACTTCCGCTCGCTGTACTTCCGAGAACCCGGTGGAGTGCTGCTGGAGATCGCGACCGACGGGCCGGGCTTCGCCACGGACGAGACGCCGGGGGAACTGGGGCGGCGTCTGGCCCTGCCGCCGTTCCTGGAGCCGCGCCGGGCGCAGATTGAGGCCGGCCTGACCCCTCTGCCCACCGACGGGCCGGGCGCGCGGGGGCCGGCACCCGCAGCGGATGGCCTCCGACCCTGATCGCCTGCCACAACCGCGCCTACAACAACCGCCGCGCCGCCACCAGGTCCGCGACCAGCAATGGGTAGAGCGCGGGCCGGCGGCGCGCCGCCAGCGGGTGGTAGGTAACGACCGCCGGCCGGCCCTCCACGCACAGCACCCGCCCGCGCAGCCCCTGGACGTCGGCGCCCGGGGCGAGCACGGCATGCACCACCGTATCGCCGGCGCAGACCAGGGCACGCGGCCCGACCGCGCCGATTTGTCGGCGGAGCAGGGGCAGGTAGGCGGCCCACGCCGCCTCGCGGTCGTAGGCACGGCGCGGGCGCCGCTTGAGCAGGTAGGTCACGTACAGGTCCCGCTCCGGCCGCAGGCCGGCCTCCGCCGCCGCCGCGCGAGCCGGGTCCCGCACGTGTAGGGCCGGCCCCCGGCGTCCTCGCGGGCGCCGGGGTTGTCCAGGACGACCAGCAGCGGCGCGCGCGGATCGCCCTCGCCCCAACACCACGCGGCTGCCGTGCCCGGCCAGGGCGGCGAACGCCTCGGCCGGGAGGTCGGCGGGTGGGGCGTCCTCCGGCCAGGGGTCGGAGGGGCCCGCCGCCGTGTGCGCCGCCGGAACCCCCTCCCCACCAGCGGTCATGCGCCAATCGTTCCCGGGGAGGGTCGCGCGCACTCGCCCCCGTGGGGGGGCTGCGCCAGCCCGCCGTCCCCTTCAGGCGGGCGCGCCCGCCACGCCGCCGCGGACCCCCCAGAACAGCTGCTCGTCGGTCACGCGCGGGCCGTCGTCCACCAGCCCCTGCAGGAACCCGCTCCCCCCGCGGTAGGTGGGCACCGACTCCGCCTGCCCGCGCAGCGTGGCCTCCAGGGCCAACAGCGCCAGCGGCTCGACCGCGTCGAAGCGGGCGTGGCGGGCGTCGGGCCGGGGCAGGAAGTAGCCGTGGTCGGACTGCCACCGCTCGGCCAGCAGGCGGTCGCCGATCGCCTCGGCCAGGGCGAGGTAGGCGGGGACGGGCACGGTGCCATACAGGTCCAGGACGGCGAAGAGGGCCAGCGGGTCCGCGGGCGGGGCGGGGGCGAGGCGGACCCCGACCCCGGGGGCCACCCCGATGTCCCCGAGGCCGTTGCCGGCGGCGATCGACCGCGCCACGGCCCAGAGGTCGGGGTCGCCGCTGTGGTGGTGGCCGAGGACGAAGGCCCGGAGCAGCAGGGGGCCCGCCGGGCGGGGCCGCCAGACCCTGCCGGCGGGTCCGTAGTAGCCGTCGCGCGCCGGGGCCC
>DAHWHV010000505.1 GCA_027335545.1 Clostridia bacterium | reverse complement strand
AGTTGGCGGCCGCTGGGCACGCGCTGGCCCCCTGCGCCGACCTGGGGGCGCGCACGCCGGCAGGGGTCGCCGCCTTGCTGGCGGACCAGGCGGATTGGGTGGGCCTGCTGGCCGCCCTCCGGCGCCACGCCCGCTCCGGGGGCGCCGGGCCGTTCGCCGCCCCGGCCGCCTTCCGCTGGCAGCCCGGCCGGGATGGGAGCGGGGCGCTGCTGCCCATCCCCCACCCCGACCTGGTCCCGCCCCAGGACCTCTTCGGCTACGAGCAGGAGCGGGCGCTGGTGCGCGCCAACACCGCGGGCTTCCTGCAGGGCCTGCCCGCCAACGATGTCCTGCTGTACGGCGACCGGGGCACGGGCAAGTCCTCGACCGTCAAATCGCTCCTGGCGCAGTTCGCCGCGGAGGGCCTGCGCCTGGTGGAACTCGGGCGGGGCCACCTCCCCGACCTGCCGCGCGTCTGCGAGTGCCTGCGGGGCGCCCCGCAGCGCTTCATCGTCTACGTCGACGACCTGTCCTTCGAGGAGGACGAGACGGGGTACAAGGACGCCAAGGCCGCCCTGCAGGGGGGGCTCGGCGCCCGTCCGGCCAACGTCCTGGTCTACGCGACCAGCAATCGGCGCCACCTGGTGCGCGAGCGCCTCTCCGAGCGCCCCTCGCCGTTGGACGACGACCCGCGCGCCGGGGACGCCACGGAGGAGAAGCTCTCCCTCGCCGACCGCTTCGGCCTGACGGTGATCTTCACGACCCCCGACCAGGACCTCTACCTGGGGATCGTCCGCCACCTGGCGGCCGCCCGCGGGCTGGACCTGCCGGAGGCCGACCTGCGAGCACGGGCCCTGCGCTGGGCCATCTGGTACAACGGCCGCTCGGGGCGCTCGGCCCGGCAGTTCATCGACGCCCTCCAGGCCGAACTCGCCGCCGGCCGGCCCTGACCGGGCCGAAGGCCCCCCGCCCTTGCGGCCGGCCAGGCGCCAGCGCGGGCGCCCCCCCCCGCGGGAGGTTTCACCGCACCGGACCGCGGCGGCGGCCCCTGCGGCGGGGGTGGCGCGAGCCCCGCCCGGGCCGTTTTGCGGTATCCTGCAGGGACGGCTGGCCCGCGCCCCAGCGGGGCCGCCTCGGGCATGCCGTCCCCGACCACGGGGGATCCTGCGCCGCGACGCCCGTCGACTCGCGGGAGCGGGACAGCGACGGGCGGTGCGAGTCGGTGCCGCTGGGGAGGGGCCGATGGCCTGGCGTGCCGCGGAGGACACCGTGGTCGTCCTGCCCGCCTTCAACGAGGCGGCGGCCCTGCCGCGGCTCCTGCGCCGCCTGGCGCAGGCGGGAGGGCGCGACCTCCACGTGCTCGTGGTGGACGACGGCAGCACCGACGGCACGGCCGCCGTCGCCGAGGCCTGCGCCCGAGACCTGCCCAACCTCCGGGTGCTGCGCCACGCCGCCAACCGGGGCCTGGGCGCCGCGCTGCGCAGCGGCTGGGAGGCGGCGCTCGCCGCCGGGCTCGCCGACCGGGGCGCCATCGTGACCATGGACGCCGACGACACGCACGACCCGGTGCTGCTGGGGCGGCTCGTGGGCCTGATCGCTCAGGGGTACGACGTGGCGATCGCCTCGCGCTTCGCCCCCGGCGGGGGAGAGGTGGGGCTTTCCCTGCCGCGACGGGCGCTCAGCCGGGGGGCCCGGATCGTCCTTTCCGCCTGCCGGCGCATCCCTGGGGTCTCCGACTACACCTGCGGCTACCGCGCCTATCGCGTCGGCGCGTTGCGGCGGGCGTTCGCCGCCTACGGCGGCGCCGGGCTGATCACCGCGCCCGGCTTCGCCTGCACCGCCGAGGTGCTGCTGAAGCTGGCGGGCCTGGGTGCGCGCTGCGTGGAGACCCCCTTCGTGCTGCACTACGACCAAAAGAGCGGCCGCAGCAAGCTGCGGGTGCTGCGCACGCTGCTGGGGTACGCCCAACTGCTCTCCGCCACGCGCGCGCGCCGGGCGCGGCGGACGGCGTGAAGCGGGCATCGGCCCGGGAGTGGGCCGCCCTGACGGCCGTGCTGGCGCTGTGCGTCGCCCTGCGCCTGCACAATCTGCGCGTGCCGTTCGTCGACACCTCGGACTGGCGCCAGACCGACACCGCCGCCGTCGCCTATTTCTACTACCACCTGGGCGTCCGGCTGCTGCACCCGCAGCTCTGGCACGACGGGCCGGGGCCGGACTACACCCAGCTCGAGCTGCAGATCACCCCCGCCGTCGCGGCCCTGCTGGCCCACGCCTTCGGATACGGCCACGTGCTGCTGCGCTCCGTCGCCGTGGGCTTCTTCACCGGGTCGGTGCTCGCCCTCTGGGCCCTGGTGCGGCGGCGCTTCGGGCCCGGCGTCGCCCTCTGGACGGCGCTGGTCTACAGCATCCTGCCGGTCGGCATCTTCTTCGGACGGGTCTTCCAGCCCGAGCCCGCGATGTGCTTCTTTGGCATGCTGGCCCTCTGGACCGTCGACCGCTGGACGGAGCGCCGCAGCTGGGGCCGGCTGGGCGTGGCCGTCGCGACCCTGGCCGTCGCGGTGATGGCGAAGCTCCCCAACGCCATGCTCCTGCCCCCCGCCGCCGCGCTGGCCTACGG
>DAHWHV010000502.1 GCA_027335545.1 Clostridia bacterium | reverse complement strand
GCGCCGGCGCCGCGCCCGCCCTGGTGCAGGCGCGGTCCGTCCGCGGCGAGCCCGGCCGCCCGGGCGTCGCCCTCCACGCGCGTGCGCACGGCGCGCACCGCGGCGCTGAAGGCCGCCAGGGCCGCGAGTTGGCGCGGCGTGAAGAGGTCGCTGTGCCGGCGGAGCCCGTACTGCGCCACGCCGACCCCGAGGGCCCGCTCGGCGAGTTCCGTCTCAGGGGCCCAGGACGGGGTGGCGCGGGCGGCGAGCGCCTCGTGCGCCGCATCCGCCGGCAGGTAGCGGCGGCCCCGCCGCCCCTTGGCGACGATGGCCAGCAGCCGCACGCCCAGCCCGTGGCGCCGGCCCTGCTGGCGCAGCAACTCAAGCCGGACGGGTTGGCGGCAGGCAACGCAGTAGGCGCCGCTGCGGCTGAACGTCCCCGGCGGGGGCTCGGGGACGCCGTCGCCGGGACCCAGGAGAAAGCGGACGGCGCCGGTGGCCGCATCCACCTCCGGGTGGACCCAAGCCTGTTTCCCCTCCCGGGTGGACAGCCAGAAGGAGTGCACCAGCGGCAACTCGGCGCCGCAGGCCGGGTTCGGGCAGCGCGCCGTGCGGCACCAGAGCCAGGCGATGACGGGCTCGCCGCCGACCGCGGGCGCGTAGAGCCCGCCGATCCGCCGCTCGGCCTCGGCGCGGACCACCCGGCCGTAGAAGCGGATGTCCTCGGCCAGCCCGCAGCCGCCGCCGGGGCCGGGCGGCGGCAGGGGCAGGGATGGCGCGGCCACGGCGGGATGCACGGCCGCGGCGGCCGCGAAGCGCAGGGGGAAGTCGATCAGGGCGGCGGTGCCGAGCACCGCGACGGGGTTCAGGTCGGAGGCGAAGACGGGCAGGCCCAGCCGCTGGGCCTCGCAGGGGATCGCGCCACTGCCGCAAAAGGGGTCCAAGACCGTCGGCAGGCTCCCCGGATACGCCTGCAGCAGGCGGGTCCGCGCCTCCCGCAGGGCCGCCTCCTCGCCGGCGCTGAGCCGGGCCACCAGGTCCGCCAGCTCGGCGCGCGCTGCCGCCGCCGCCCCCTCCGGCAGCCCCCACCCGGGGTCGGCCACCAGCGAGGCGAACAGCACCGCCCGGCAGGCGGGGGCCGGCTTATGCGACCACCAGGGGTGCAGCGGGGAGACGGCGGCTTCGCGCGTCACAGCTCGGGCGATGGCCTCCAGGGGCAGGACCGCCTCGATCAACCTCGGGCGCCCGCTGGCGTCGCCGTCGCTCATCTCCGGGGCCCCGGCCTCGCGGCCGGCGCCGCCGCACGGTCGAGGCGGTGCAGCCAGGGGCCGACGGAGCGGTTGCCATGGGGCAGTGCGTTCACCCCGCCATCCGATGTGCGCGCCAGGACGGCGACGCGGACAGGTCGCTTGCCCACTCCGGCGACCGCCGCCTGGGCTGCCACGCCACCCCCCTGTGGGCCCCCTGGCGGAACGCACGGTCGGCCACGGGGAGCGTCGCCGCTGCGCCAGCCGCCCGTGGCGCAGCGGCGACGGTGCCCCGTCGGGATTCGACATCGCAGCGCCGTTCCTCCTGGGCCCCGGGGTGCGCCAGGGTGAAGTCGTCCGCTGAGGTGGCCGGCCGGGCTAACGGGGGGAGGGCCGCCGGGGTGAAGGCGTCTCCAGGACGGCCGCTGCGGCCCACCGCGCCCTCCCCGGTAGCCCCGACCGCACGGGCGGCGCGCCGCTCGTGCGGTCGGGCCCCTTGGACCCGCTGCGTTCGGGCCGTTCGGTGCCGGGCCGCCCCGCGGATGCCGCCCGGGGAGGCCGGGAGCGCATCTGGTCGCCGCCCGCCGGCGACGAGGGCGTGGAGGCGGCGCGCGGCTGGCATCCCGACTGGGCGGCCGTGCGCCAGGGACCGCGGGCCGTCACGGAGCACCGGGTCGAACGCACGCGCTCGGCGTGCGGGTCGTGCAGCGCCTGGAGGCGCCGGGCGTGCGCGAGTTGGTGCAGACGACGACCCTGCTGGAGGGGATGGACGAGCTCTGGCTGGAGTCGCGCTGGCGGATGCGCCTGTTGAACGCCTCCGAGGAAGCCGCGGAGGCCGTCATCGGGCCCGGGTTGCTCGCCATCGGCCGGGCGCAGCGCACGGACCTGTTCGGCGGGGCGGGGCAACCGCTGCCCGTGGGGGAGGACGGGGCTGTGCGCCTAGGGGTTCCGGCGCGCCGCCAGGCCACGGTCCGGCTCTGGTTGGAGCCCGGAGCGGCCGTCGGGGCGGCGCCGGGCTCCTGAGCGGGGGCGGTCCGGCCGGGGGAGGCTACCGTCCGCCCCCTCAGCCGGCTGCCCCCGGCCGGATGCGCAGGCGGGCGGAGAGCGTGCTCACGCGCCGGCCCAGTTGGCGTGCGGCCGCCAGCACCTCCGGGCCCGGGTCCGGCTGCCCTTCGACCGCCGTGGCGCTGACCCCGAAGGGGTTGCCGGCGGCCAGCGCCGTGGGGTGCGCGAACCCGGGCGGCACCAGGATGCAACCCCAGAGCATGAGCACCCCGTACAGGTTCAGCAGGGTGGCCTCGTGCCCGCCGTGGCGGTGCGCGGCGGCGGTGAAGCCGGCTGCGGGCCGGTCGGCGAAGCGACCCGGCCGCCCCCCAGCGCTGGTGGTGTCGAAGAAGAACTTCAACTGGGCCGCGATCCCTCCGTGCCGGGTCGGGGTGCCGAACAGATACCCGTCGGCCCACTCCAGGTCGGCCTGCTCGGCCAGCGGGACGTCCCGCGTCTGCTGCCGGTGGGCGGCCCAGGCCGGGCGAGCGGCGATCGTGGCCGGGTCGACCAACTCCCGCACCTGGCGCAGCCGGACCTCCGCGCCAGCCTCCACCGCCCCGGCGGCGACGGCCTCCGCGAGGCGGGCGACGGTGCCGGTGGCGCTGTAATAGATGACGGCGATGCGCGGGGAATCCACAGTCGCATGCTCCTTGAGCGTCCGGCGTTGCGGGTCCCGGGTTCGCTGGGGCGGGGGACCCCTGGGGCGGGGGGCGCGCCGCACGTCCGTCGTGGCCCCCACGCCCCCGCCCCGCAGCAACGAGCCCCGCCCGGCCCGCGCAGCGCCTGCTGGGTCCGGGGGGCAGACTGGCGGCGGCCAGCCCCCCCGGACCGCCCGCGCCGCGCCTGCCCGGGGCCGGTCGCCCTGCGCGAGGGCGCTGGTGGGCTTACGGCGCGGCGGCCGCCCGGCCGAGGCAGCAGTGCTTGTACTTGCGTCCACTGCCGCAGGGACAGGGCGCGTTGCGGCCCGTCCCCCCGCGCCGCGCCTCCTCCTCCTGGCGCAGGCGCTCCATGAGGGAGGCCGGAGGGAGGCCGCGGCGCCAGAGGGAGACCAGGCGCCGCATGTACGGATCGATGTGGCTGAAGAAGGTCCGGAAGCTGGGGCAGAGGTAGTTGAGTCCGGGTTCCCCGTCCGGGGTCGTCGCGAAGCGGTCCTTGGGGCAGCCGCCGTTGCAGACGAACCGGACCGGGCAGCGCCGGCAGGTGGAGGGCAGGGCGTCTCGCTTGGCCTCCCCGAAGGTGCGCTGCCGCGGGGTGGTCAACATGGCCTGGAAGGTGTCCGTGGTGATGTTGCCCAGCCGGTGCTCGGGCACGACGAAGTGGTCGCAGGCGTACACGTCGCCGTTGTGCTCCATCGCCAGGGAGTGGCCGCACGTCTCCTGCAGGACGCAGAGGGTCGCCGGCAGGTCGGCCCAGACCCGCGCGCACTCCTCGAAGATCTGCACGAAGATGCGGCCGACGTCGTGTCGCACCCACTCGTCGAAGACGGCGCAGAGGAACTCCCCGTAGGCCGCGGCCGGGACGGACCGCTCCGAGACGCCGGTGGCCCCCACGCGCTCGACGATGGGGATGAACTGCAGCCACTCCACCTCGAGCTGCCGGAAGAAGCGATACACCTCCAGGGGATGCGCGACGTTGGCCTGGCTCACGGCGCACAGCACGTTGTGCGGGATGCCGTGCGCGCGCAGCAGCCCCAGGCCGCGCAGGACCGCGGCGGCGGTGCCCCCGTCCCGCTTGTCGCGCCGGTAGCGGTCGTGGAGCGCCTCCGGTCCGTCCAGGCTGATGCCCAGGAGGAAGTCGTGCTCCCGCAGGAAGGCGCACCACTCCTCGTCCAGCAGCGTGCCGTTGGTCTGCAGGGCGTTGGTGCACCGGACGCCTGGGGGCAGGAGGCGTTGTTGCAGTTCCACCAAGCGGCGGAAGAAGGGGAGGCCCATCAGCGTCGGTTCCCCGCCCTGCCAGGCAAAGTCGACCCGGGGGCCCGGGCTGGCGGCGATGTAGTCGCGCACGTAGCGCTCCAGGAGGTCGGCGCCCATGCGGAAATCCTCACCCGGGGCGTAGAGCGCGTCCTTACGCAGGTAGTAGCAGTAGGCGCAGTCCAGATTGCACACGGGCCCGATCGGCTTGGCCAGGACATGGAACGGTTGCGGCGGGGAGGGCCATGCCGGGAGCGCCTGCCGCATCGCCGCCTCACCCCACCCTTTCCGGGAGCGGGCCGCCCCGTCCCCATGGCCCCGGAGGCCCGCCCCGCGCGCGGCTCACGGGACCCCGCCGGCCGCCACGCAGGCGGCGTCCGCCAACTCGGAGTCCTCCAGGAGGCAGGCCGGGTCCGAGCCCCAGAAATCGCCCGCCGCGGCGGCGCGGGCCCGCAGGTTGCCGTTGCAGACGGGTAGCCAGGCGCACGTGGCGCAGCGCCCCGTGATCCGTGCGCGACGGTGCCGCAGGGCCTCCAGCAGGGGGGCCGCCGTTTCCCCCTCCCAGATGCGGGCCAGCGGCGTGCGCAGGACATTGCCGAGGTCCACGTCCCAGGAGAACTGGTCGGGATGGACGCCGCCCAGCGGGTCCACGCAGACCATGCCCGCGCCGGCGCGGTTGCCCCCGTTGCGGCGCAGCAGTTCCAGGGCGGCGGCGGCGCGCTCGGGCGCATGCCGGCGCAGCCAGAGGTAGGTGAAGGGCCCGTCGGAATGGTTGCCGACGGTCAGGATCTCCGTGGCGGCGCCGACGGCCAGCCCCGCGGCCGCCAGGTGCAGCAGCCCCTCCAGGCAGGCCCGGGCCTCCGCGCGCTGCAGGCGCAGGCGGTCCACATCGCTCCCCCGGCCACTGGGCACCAGGTGGTAGAAGCAGACGCGCCCGATCCCCTCGCGGCCGGCGAGGGCCAGGAGGTAGGGGATGTGGCGGACGCTCTCGCGGTGCAGCGTGAACCGCAGGCCGACGGCCAACCCGAGCCGGCGGAGGCGGCGGATGGCCGCCAGCGAGGCGGCGTGCGCACCCCGGGCGCCGCGCCAGGCGTCGTGCACCTCCGGGGGGCCGTCGAGGCTGACGCCGACGTAGGTGACGGCACTGGCGGCCAAGGCCGACGCACACGCGTCGTCGATCAGGGTGCCGTTGGTGGAGAGGGTGCAGCGCAGTCCGGCCCGGTGGGCGACGGCCAGGAGGGCGAGGGCGTCGGGCCGGGCCAGCGGCTCACCGCCGGAGAGCAGCAGGGCCGGGACGCGCATGGCCGCGAGGGTGGACAGCAGGGCCTCCGCCTGGGCCGTGTCGAGTTCCCCCGGCACGCGGCCGCGCACCGCGGAGGCGTAGCAGTGGGCGCAGGCCAGGTTGCAGGTGCGGGTCCAGTTCCAGACCACCACCGGGCCGCGGCCCGGCAGCGCCCCACGGGCCGCTTGGGGGATACGCGGGTCGTAGCGGAGGTCCTCCCCAGGGGCCGCGGTGCCCCCCAGCGGACGGGTGAGATTCAGCAAAAGCGCACTCCCCCCTGGGCGCC
>DAHWHV010000464.1 GCA_027335545.1 Clostridia bacterium | reverse complement strand
GCGGGTGCAGCACCATCCCCCGACCCGGGAGCCAAGAGGAGATCGGCGGGGTGCAGTGGGCCAAGAGGACCGTCGACCCCTCCCCCGCTTCGCCCCACCGCGCGCCGCCACGTCGCGGCACCGCCCCCACGGCCTCAGAAGTAGCGGATAAAGTACTCGCCTTCGGCCACCATGCCGACGGCCCGGTAGCGGCGGTGGGCGGCGTGGCGGCTTCGTCCGGATTCCAGCGTCACGCTCCAGCACCCTCTCCCTTCCGCGAGGGCAATGCCCCGGAGCAGCAAGGCCTGCCCCGCGCCGCGACCGCGGTGCGCCGGAGAGACGATCAGGTCCGGGATCCACGCCTGCGGGCGGGTCCGGTTCAGGCGCTCGCGAAACTCCAGCGACATAAAGCCGACCACGGCGCCCTCGACCACGGCGACCAGCGAAGCGGTGTCGGGGCGCGCCAGGTGGCGTTCGTACACGCCCCGGGCCGCAGCGGCACTCCCCGCGCTCAGCGCCGGGCGGCCCAATTCGGCCAGCAGGGCGGCGACGGCGGCGAAGTCCCCTGCCTGGGCCGGGCGAATGCTGACCGCGGGCCCGCCCTCCCCCAGGGCGCTCACCCCGCCTTCCCTCAAGTTCTCCAGTGGCCGGCTCAAGTGGCCGAGGTGGCCGCTCGGGTCGGATCAGACCTGTGCCAACAGTCCGCACTCCCGCAGCCGCCAAGCCAACTCGTCCGCACCCCGATACCGGTACGCGCGGAGGCCAGCGTCCCGGGCGGCGGCCACGTTCGCCGCGGCGTCGTCCACGCAGACCGCGTCGCCGGCCGGCACGCGGCTCGCGGCCAGTGCGGCCGCGTAGTACGCCCCCTGCGGCTTGGCAGAGCCCACGGCCGAGAGCTCAGAGCCCGGGCCCGACCTTGGCGATGGGGGTGCCGCGCACGGGGAAGGCGCTCCGCTCGCCCTGGGCCAGGGCCTGGGTGCCGGCGGCGGCCCGCTCCAGGGCCGTGATCTGCGCCGCGGCCTGATGGAGCGCCCCGGTGATGCCCTGCTGCCGGGCCAGCATGGCGCGGTACGCCGTCTCCTCGACCGTCGCCGCCTGCGCCGCCGCGTACTTGGCGAAGGCCCAGCCCTGCCCGGTGGCCGCGGCCTGCGCGTAGTACTCCAGGTGCTTGCTCTTGGTGAAGGGGACGACCGCGCGCACGGTCGCCATCCACTCCTCCCAGAGCGCGGGGGTGATCTGGTTGGGCGCGGCCAGCGCCAGGCTGGCGTTCCAGAACATCTGCCACCGTTTCTCCACGCAGAGGAACTTCAGCAGCCCCCAGAGGAGCTCCGGCGGCGCCTTGCTCGTCCCGTTGATTCCGTAGAGGGCATGGAAGATGCCGTTGCTGCGCAGGTGCGGGAAGGCGGGCATCGGCACGAGGTCCCACTTGAAGGTGTCCTTCCAGGTGGCGACGGCGGTGCCCAGGCTCCCGCAGCAGGCCGTGGCGAAGGCCACCTGGCCGGCCTGCAGGGCGGCGATCAGGTTGATGCTCTGGCGCGGGATCACCACCTTGTTCCACATCTGCGGCACCAGCCACTCGAAGGCGGCCACGTCCGCCGGCCGATCCAGGAGGCAGGTGCTGCGGCTGGGGTCGAACACGGTGCCGCCGAAGCCCACCACCAGCCACTTCATCATCGTCGCCGCAAAGTTCAGGCAGGCGCCGTAGACGGGCTTGCCCTGGCGCAGGCGGGCCACCGAGCGCCACAGTCGCGCCGCCGCCATGTGGTCCCAAGCCGGGTCGGGGTAGGGCAACCCGAGGGTATCCAGCAGCGAGAGGTTCACGTAGAGGGGCTCGGTCTGGCCGGCGTTGGGCAGCCCCAGGACCCCGCTGGGGGTGGAGAGGCCGCTGAGCACGCCCGCGGGAAAGATGTCGAGGTTGACGTTGTCCTGCTTGATGAAGGAGTCCAGCGGCGTGAGGATGCCGGAGACCTCCAGGGCCGGGATGCCGGAGCAGCAGACCGTCACCACGTCGGGCCCGCTGCCGGCCAGGATGCTGGCCACGGTGGCGCTGTTGCCGAGGTTGGCCATGTGCGACCCGCCGCCCAGGATCGTGGTGAACGAGACGCCCGCGTGGCGGCTGGCCCAATGCTTCTGGATGAACTCGTCCGCGAGGCGCTGGACGGGACTCCCCGTGAAGGAGCCGCCGATGCCCTGCCAGTTGAGTTGGATCAGCAGGTGCAGGCCGGTCCGCGCGGGGGCGGGCGCGGCCTGGCGCGTGCGGGGCCCACAGGCGGCCAGGACGGCGCCGAACCCGGCGGCCGCCGCACCGGCGAGGGCCCGGCGTCGTCCGTAGCGCACCCACCCAGCCGCGCCGGGCATCGCCTGGGCAGGGAGGCGGGCCGGCGGCTGCCGCCGGGCTCCTGGGCGGGGCCCGGTGCCAGGCGGCGTGCGTACCGCCCCCGTCTCCACCCCGCCCGCGGTCCGGGCAACCCCGGCCGGGGTTCGCCCCGCGCCCCCGGAAGCCTCCCGGTCGACACTCACCCGCGCCGCGGCCATGAGGGCATCCTCCCATCGGGGGTTGGGACGCCCGGCCTCGGACCGGCGCGCGACCCGTTCGGGCCCGCAGGCCGGGGCGCCGCTGGCCACCCCGGACGCATCGCCCGGGATACTCCGCAGCCATCCCATGTGGGGGATCCTTCGCCCGCTGGGCCGGCGCTCCTGCCTCTCCTGGGCGCACCCCCCCGCGGTGGAGTCCTCTCACCGGGGCATTCGCCCGCAACGCGCCGCGGGTTCGGCTTGACGGCGGGCGCGGGACCCGGTCGGGGACCCAC
>DAHWHV010000435.1 GCA_027335545.1 Clostridia bacterium | reverse complement strand
GCCGTCGCCGCCCTGGCGGGGGCGGCCCGGGCGGTGGCCTCCGTGCTGGCCGACCCGCCCGCCGCCCGGGGCGAGGCCGCCCTGCTCGGCCTGCTCGCCAACCGGGAGACGGGGGACCCGCACGCCTTCGATGCGGGCACCGTGGGGGGACGGCTCCTGCTCGGGGCGCTTGGCGCCGCGCCGGGGGACGGGGCGCTGCGCCGGCAGGAGGTGCTCGGTGGCGCGGGGATTGCCGTCGACGGCATCTCCTCGGCGGTGGCGGTCTACGGGATCGCGGCCGGCGGGGATGCCGGCGCCGTCGCGGCGGCGGCCACGGGCCAGGTGCTCGTGGCCCCCCTGCGGCACGTGCTGCGCTGGGCGCTCCCCGCGCCGGTCTGGGCCGACCGGACCGTGCACGCCCTGGAGAACCCGCCGGTGTTCGAGGCGCTGGTGGAACGCGGCCTGCCGCCGGGCGCGGCGCTGGTCTGCACGTCCGGCTTCCCCAGCGCGGCCGCGGTGCTGCTGCTGGGCGCGCTGGCGCGGGCCGGCGCCGTCGTCCGCTACAGCGGGGACTTCGACGGCAACGGCCTGCAGATCGCCCTCCGGGTGCTGCGCTTGGGGAACGGGGCCTGGGTGCCCTGGCGCATGGCCCCGGCCGACTACGCCGCCTCCCTGGCGCTGGCCCGCGGCCGGGCGGTGCGCGAGTCGGGGGAGCGCCGGGCGCTGGAGGCGTTGGCGGCCGGCGGGCCGACCAGCCCGGCGGGCGAGGGCGCGCTGGCCGCGACGGCACGGGCGATCCTGGAGGCGGGGTCCGTGGCCTTCCAGGAGTCCCTGGTCGAGGACCTCTGGCGGGACGTGTGGGCCGCGCCCGGCGGCGGGGGCTGAGGGCCCGGGCGGGCCCCACGCCCGCCGAGCCGTAAGCCCCTGGGGCGCGCAGGTCCGGCAGGCCGTCCACGACCACCGACGAGGGCCTGCGGGCCGAGCCGCCGCGCTCGGTCCCGTTGCTGGCGGAGGGCCTGCGCCGCCTTCCACCCCCTCGCCGCCGGCGACTGCCCCTTCCGACGCGGGGTGGGCACGGCGCCGGGGATGGGGGCCGGGCGCGTCGAGCGCGGCCTTCGGGCCGAAGGACCCCACGCGGCACCGTGGCCCAGGGTGGCAGGACATGCCTGCCGTCCCGCGAAGGACTGTGGGCCGCCGACGCGGGGCAAGCGTGTGCCGCGCCCCGACTGGCCGAGTCGGCCACCACCCAGCCACCGCTTGTTCGTTGCAGGAGCCTTGTAATGAGGAGGATGTTTCATGCCCGTTTCCGTGGCCCTGATCGGCGCCGGCATGCGCGGCCTGCAGTTGGCCAAACAGATCGGTGGTCTCGATCGCTTGAGGATCGCCGCCGTCTGTGACGTCGACCAGGGGCGCGCCGACGCCGCCGGCAAGCAGCTGAACGTCCCCGCCGTCTACGACCACAAAAGGCTCCTGGACAGCCGGGAGATCGACGCCCTGGTCATCGCCACCAGCGCCCGCTGGCACGCCCCCGTGGCCCTGGACGCCCTGGCCGCCGGCCGCCACGTCTACTGCGAGAAGCCGCTGGCCGACACCCCCGAGGTCGCGCGGCGCATGGCCGATGCCGCCCGGGCCGCGGGCACCGTCGCCCTGGTCGGCTACCAGCAGCGCTTCACCCCGTTTTGCGAACTGCTGGCGGCCGAACTGCCCAAGATCCAGCCCGTTCAAGCCACGATCACCGCGCAGCGCGGCGTGATGAATCCCCAGTACTTCTTCCCCGAGGCCTATGGCGGCATCGGGGATTTCATCACCCACACCATCGATATGGCCCTCTGGACGATGGGCGGCCGCCCCGAGGGTGTCAGCGCCCATGTCCTGCGGGGCACCATCCTCGGCGACCGCACCATGGAGTACATCTCACTCATCGTGGACTTCGACGGCGGCGCCCGCAGTGCCACGCTGGTCAGCTCGATGCTCGGCGTGCGGGCCGCCAACCTGGTGGAGTACGTCGGCGCGCGTGGCACCCTGTGGACGACCGACCACCGCATCGTCCACGTCGCCACCCATGCGGGCGTGCGCGAGGCCGGCAATAAGCCCCCGGAAGGCCTGGAGTCCCGCGACCTCGACTGTCCCGGGTCAGGCGACACCACCGCCCGGTCGCTGGACCACTTCGCCGCCCTGGCGGCAGGGGAGAAGCCCCAGCTCTCGCCCCACGCCTGTACCTTTGAGGAGGGCGCCCACGCCCTGGCGGTCGGCGTCGCCGCCGCCGTGGCGGCGGAGCGGGGCCGCCGCGTCACGATCGCCGAACTCAGCTGAGGCCCAGCGCAAGGGAGCCGGCACGGGCCCGGTCGCCGACGAGGGCGGCCGGGCCCGTGCGGCGGTCTTTGCCGTGAAGGACTGAGGAGGCCGCGGCGGTCGTGCCGCCAGTCCCTTCCCCTGGGACCTGCAACCCCGCAATGCATGCGACGTTGCGCCTTCGGAGGGGGGCGAGTTCGCGGACGGGGGGACGGGAGAGCTGGGGCCGGGTGGCCCAGAAGGCATCCCAGGACTGGCACGCGCGGGAGCGGTTGGCGGCTTGGCGCGACCGTGGGGGAGTAGTTCCGTAGGCGGTCGCCGGCGCCTCAGTGGTCGCCGAGCACGGCCGCCGCGACCTCCGTAGCATCCGCCGCGCGCACGACGGCGCGCAGCCACTGGCTGAGCCGCTCCAGATCGCTGGTGGCGGCGACGGCGTCGCGCACGGCGGCCGGCGGGTCCTCGAAGCGGGCGGCGAAGGCCTCCAGCAGCCACACCCGCGCCTGATGCAGTTCGCCCTCGTGCCGGCCCTTCTCCAGGCCGTCGCGGACGAGGTTCGGCAATGGAAAACTCGTGATTCAGGAGTTCCAGATCAACCAGCTCCTGCCTTCATACCTGGCGTGGCGCAACTCCTTCAAGTGGGTCTTCTACCCCCCGCCCGTCTACCCGGTGCGCCGCTCCAACCCCGTGTCCAACGATTTCTGGGGCATCAGCGCCAACACCAAGCACCCCGACCAGGCCTGGGAACTGCTG
>DAHWHV010000430.1 GCA_027335545.1 Clostridia bacterium | reverse complement strand
CTGGGTCGCCACGTCCTGGCCTCGGTCATCGGTGCTCACGCGCAAGTAGGTCGCCACGCGCACTTCTACCGCCTCCCTTGCCAATGGACGCCTATTCGCAGCGCCCCGCGGGCCTTGCGGCGCAAGGGAAGGCGGGCGCTTGCCCTCAGAGGGCCCTAGAACGCCCGCCACGCCGCGCAAGCCCCGCCGGGGCATAGATGCCCTGGCGCCCATCACCGCGTGAGCACAATCAACCCGCCGAGCAGGCCCCACGCGGCTGCCGCCGCCACCCCGCTCGCCACCGCCACCGCCAGGTCCCACGTGGTCACTATCGTCCCCCCCCCGTCACGCCTCGGTCTCAACGGACCCGCCAGACCGCGCCAGCTACCGCGTCGACCCGCGCCAGCAGGGCTGCCGCCCACGGTACCCCCGCGTGGGCCACCGTCCAGAGGATCGCCCACGCGGCGGCGGCCACCAGCCCCACCCACAGCGCGTCCAGCGCTCCCTGCCACGCGCGGCCCAGGGCCCGCAGCACGGGGGCGGGGCCGGTCACCCGCCCCCGAACCCGGCCAGCGCTCCCTGGGCCGCTCCGAGGAACGGCTGCAGCAGGTGCGCCGCCAGGCCCGCCGCCGCCAGCAGCGCCCCCAGGTACAACAGCCGCGCCAGACGGCTGCCACCCGGCACCATCGCCAGGGCCAGTCCCGCGAGGATCAGCCCCTCGGCGCGCGGCGAGAGTCCGTCCACCCGGGGCACCCACGCCCAGCGGGTCACGGTCTGGGTAGCGGCCACCCCTGCCCGCAACCCCGCCGCGGTGGCCGAAGCCGCCGCCGACCGGGCGGCCCCCGCCGCCGCCCCCACCGGGGCGTACACGTACCCCACCCAGGCCCGGTGGATTGCCCCCAGGAGTGCCTGCCGCTGAGACACACCCACCGCGAGGCCGCCCGCCGCTATCGCCCACGGCAGGGCCCGCAGGGCCCGCCGCCGCCACGCTAGACGGGCCAGGTCGGCCGCCGCCGCCGTCTCCTCCACCTCGCCCCACGGGAGGGGTGGCTCCTCCGGTGGGGCGGGTACGAAAGGGGCTTGACCAGCGGGCGTTTCCGCCTCCACCCCCCCTTGGCCGTCAAGTTCCCCGGCAACACTGGGCCCCAAGGGCGGCAACATGGCCGTCGCCTCGGGCAACGTCCCCGGCAACGGCGTTGCCGCCTCTGTTTCCCGCACCGCCTGGGCGGCCACCGCCGACCGGCACCCCGCCAGCCTCTGTACGTCGCGGACCGTGACGGCCTTGCCGCACTCCGCCAGCGTGGCCGCTACGGCTCGCGCCCGAGCAAGACCCGGAGCATCGTCGCCATCCATGCGGCACCTCCTCGCAGCAGGATGATCTCGCATTCATCAGCCCTAGATTCCCCGGCAACATTGGGCCCCAAGGGCGGTAACACGGTCGCCACCTCGGGCAACATCGGCTGGGCGTGGGCGTCCCGCCCCTCTCGCGCCGCCTGGGCCGCAACCGTCATGCGCACTCGGGCTAGTTCCCTCACCCGCATTACCGTTACGGGCTGCCCCATCGCGGCCAGTGCGGCGGCCACCCCACGTGCCCGCTCTAGGGGATCGCCCCCGCTCGGGGGCGCCCCATCTTCCTCCCCCACGGCCATCACCCACCCCTCCGCCATCATCGCCCGCGTCCTGAACCCGTCCCCGCCGCCAGGTGGTCCGCCAGCGGCGCCAGCAGTGCCCTGGCGGCCCGGTCGAGTCGCGGGTCCGCCGCGAGGCCGCTGACCGGCCACCCGGCCGCTATCGCCCCCGTCATGTCGGGCACGGGCAGCGCCGTCTCCCCCTGCCACCAATCCCCCAGCAGGCGCCGCAGCGGGGCCCGCAGCCCCTCCCGCCCGTCTCGCGGGTGCCACCGCACCGCCACCCGCACCCCCGGCGCCAGCGCCTGGGCGCGGTGGTGGGCGCCCCACCGCGTGGCGTGCTCCAGGAGTCGGGCCGCCTCGGGCGGGACCACCAGGATCGTCACGTCCGCGCCGCCCGCCGCCTCGGGCCACCCCCACGTCGCGCCCCCCTGCCCGTCCGCGGCCTCGCCCACCCGCCCGGCGTCAACGATGATCCACGGCCAGCGCCGCTCGCCCAGCGCCCAAGCAACCAAATCCGGCAGGGGCAGGTCGTCGGCCGGGGCCGCCAGGGCGGGTCGCAGGGCCAGCAGGCCGTCCGCCAGGGCCCATGTGCCCTCCGGCATCTCCACCCCGGCCGCCCACGCCCGGAGTACCGGCCCCCGCCCCAACAGGATCACGTCCTGCCGCTGGCGGGTCAGCCACCCCGCCAGGGCCGCCACCGCCACGGTCGCGCCGCACCCGCCACACAGGCCCACCACGGCCACCACGGCCGGGTGGCTGGCCATCGGCGCGGTCACCAGGCGCTCGCGCTCGACCACGTGGCGCTGCACCACGGTCCGTGTGACCACCTTGGGCGCGGCGGCCCCCGGGGACAGCCCGCGGGGCAGCCAGGACACGGCGTCCACCAGCGTGCCGGCCGGACGGGCCAGCAGGTCCGCCAGGTCCGCCGGATCGCCGCACACGTCATAGACGCCCGCCGCGACCAGTGCCCCCACGTCGGGGTCTCCCGCCGAACGGCCCGCCGCCAGGATCACCACGCGGGCGCCGGGCCGCGCGATGCGGTAGCCGACCACCGCCGGCCCCAGCCCAGGGCCGGTCGCCACGTCGAGCACCAGGGCGTCCAGCGGCGCCCGCGCCGCCTCGGCCAGCGCGCCGGGCCCGTCGCCCGGCTGGACCACCCGCACCGTGTCGTTCTCGCCCAGGGCCGCCCGCACGGCCGCCGCGTGGGCCTCGGTCACCAGCGCCAGACGCATGTCTCCGTCGCCTCCCAAGGGGATCGTAGGCCGGGCCGTGAACCCATCCCCGCGCAAGAGAAAGCCCCCGGCCGGGGGCGCCGGGGGCCTCTGCGTCACGCCGCGGGGCCGGGGTCGCGCGGGTCCGTGGGTCCTTCCGCCGTCCGGCGCCGCCTCCGGATCGCCAGCGCCAGCAACAGCAGGCCGGCCGCCGCTGCCGCGCCGCCAAGGGTCTCCAGGAGCGGGGTTAGGGGGTTGCCGGTGGGCCGCACAGGCGCCGCCGGGCCAGCCACACGCACGGTCGCCCGCGCCACCTGTCCGCCGCGGGTCGCCTCGATGGTCGCGATCCCTGGGGCCCGGCCAGTCACCACGCCCGCTGCGGTCACGGCCGCCACGCGCGGGTCTGTGGAGAGCCACGTCGCTTTGCCGGCGGGGCTGGCGGTCACCGCTTCCTGCCCGCCGACCGCCAGGGGCGCCGCCCCGAGGATGCGCAGGGGCAGGGTCTGGTGGGTCGCCGGGACGGAACGGGGCCGGGGCGTGACGGTGGTGGTGTGTGTCGGCGGGGTGCGCAGCACGGCAACCGCCGGCTGCACCGTCACGGGGGCGCTCGCGCTACTGCCGTCCGCCAGGGCCGCCCGAATGGTCGCGGTCCCCGGAGCCACCGCCGTCACCTGGCCGGTGCTGTTCACGGCCGCCACGCCGGGCGCGGTGCTGGTCCACGTGATGTATCCCCGCGTGGACCCACCCCACGCGGCCACCGCCGTCGCCGTCGCGCCGACCCGCAGCGCCGCCGGCAGGGACAGGGAGGGCAGGGTCGCGGGCGCTGGGGCCTGGGCGGTCTGCTTCTGGGCGGCCGGGGCTGTCGGCTGGGTCGCTCGGGGTTTTCGCGGCGCTGCCGGGATTGGGACCACCCGCACCGGGGCGCTCGCGCTGCTGCCGTCTGGCAGTCTCGCGATGATAGTCGTGGTGCCAGGGGCCACCGCCGTAACAACGCCGTGCCCGGCCACCATCGCGACCGCGGGGTCTGATGATGTCCACGTCGCCTCGGCCGCCGCACCGCCCCTGCC
>DAHWHV010000408.1 GCA_027335545.1 Clostridia bacterium | reverse complement strand
AGCTCCAGAGGGCATAGACTAACCCGCGGAAGATCGGCCCGTAACGCCACCTCGTGGGTGGTCCACGCCGGCGCCGGCGGCAGCTCGGCCTCGGCCCAGGGCTCATGGCCCCCGTGCCGCAGCGAGACGCGCAGCGCTACGTCGCTGCGCAGTCGGAGTTCCAGGCGATAGCCGCAGGTGCGCTGGACAGGCAGGTGCACGGGGGTCGCCAGCCACCCTCCGCCGCCCCGGGCTGAGAGGATGCGCAGGACCGGGCGGCCGCGCCGCTCCTCGCGCTGCAGCCGCAGGTCGCCGGTGGCGAGCCACCAGGGCGGCAGGTCGTCGACTAGGGCTGAGGCCAGTCCCGGCAGGCCCAAGCCCGGTCCGGCCTCCTGCAGCCGCTGCAGCAGGGCGCCCCGGTCCGGCCAGGCCGAGGCCGGGGCGAAGCCGGGGTTGGTCAACAACTGGGCCCAGGCGCCCCCGTAAACGTTCTGGCCCAGGTGCTCCGTGAACTTGCCGAACAGCCGGCGGTCGACCGCCCGGGTGCGGAGCACCTCCGTGGACTCGGCCCGGACCCGGACGCCGGCGGTGAGGGAATGCGCGCGGCCCATGCTCAGCCCCCTCTGGTCCCGGACTTCCGGTGGTGGGACGGAAGTCCTGCGGCCGCGGGTCGGGCCGCAGGATGGCGTCATTCCGGAGGCGAGCCCCTCCGCCAGAAAGGCCCAGCGGGCGACGCCACCCTGCACTCGACCAAGCACAGGCAGGAAAACCAAACGCGATGCCAAATGTTCCGGCCAGCCGGGTGCCCTTCCTGGAATGCTGTCCCTATTAACGAACGGGGGAGAGGCGCATGCGCAGCCACCTGCGCGAGCGGCGCCAGCAGCGGGGCCTGACGCAACGGGAGCTGGCCGAGGCCGCGGGGGTCACGCGGCAGACCGTGGGCGGGATCGAGTCCGGCCGGTACGGGCCGGGCGTGGAGGTCGGCTTGCGCCTGGCCCGGGCCCTCGGCTGCCACGTCGAGGACCTCTTCTCCCTGGAGGCCGGGCCAGGCGCGGAGGTGGCCGCGGTGGGGGCCGGCCTGGAGGGGCCGGCTGCGGAGCGCGTGGTGCTCGGCGAGGTCGCCGGACGGCGCGTCGCCCGCCCGCTGCGGGCCCTCGGGGACTTCCGCTGGGCGACGCCGGCGGCCCATGGCCTCGCGCACCTGCTGGGCGCAGGCCCGGCCGTGTCCGTGCGGCCCTTGGCCGGGGAGCGCCGCGGCCTCTTCCTGGCCGGCTGCGACCCGGCCCTCGGCCTGCTGGCGGCGCACGCGGCCCGGGCCGTGCCGGACGTCGACGCCTTCTGGTGGCAGGCGGGCAACGCCGCCGCCGCGGCGCAGCTGGCGCGGGGTGAGGTCCACGGGGCCTCCGTGCACCTCACCCCCGGCGCCGACGAGGGGGTGGCGGGGACGGTGCGCTTCCGCCTCGCCTCCTGGGAGATGGGCTGGCTGCTGGCCCCGGGGAATCCCAGGGGCATCCGCGCCGCAGCCGACCTGGCCCGCCCCGGCGTCGTCCTGGCCAACCGCGAGGTCGGGTCGGGCGCCCGGACCCTGCTCGACCGGCTGCTGGCCGAGGCCGGGGTGGCCCCGGGGCGCATCCGGGGGTATGGGAGCTGCTTCCTCGGGCACCTCGCCGTGGCGGAGGCCGTCGCCCTGGGTGCCGCGGACGTGGCCGTCGGCCCCGGGGTGGCGGCCGTGGAGCGTGGCCTGGCCTTCGTGCCGGTGCAGGTGGAGACCTCGGACCTCTGCCTGCCGGCCGCGGTGCTGGATGAGTCGCTGGGGGCTGTGCTGCTGGAGGCCCTGCAGGCCCCGGCCTTCCGGCTGGACCTCGCTGCCTTCGGGCCGTATGACACGGCCGACACCGGTCGGCGCGTGCAGGAGGGGGCCGTGAGCGATGGGGCTTTGTGAACATTGGCGGGCTCGCAGACCCCAGCGGCGGCGGTGGTGGCCCCGGGCCGCCCAGGCCGGGGAGGGGTGCCCCCGCCGATCCGGCCGGGGGCTGCCGCCGGACCGAG
>DAHWHV010000379.1 GCA_027335545.1 Clostridia bacterium | reverse complement strand
GCTCGGCGGGCCAGGCGCGCCCCCCGCCCAGCGGAGCCGCGCCTAGCCCGCCGCGGGAACCCCTCCCCACGCCCCCGCCAGCCGCTCAGGTCACCGCCGCCCCCTCCGCCAGCAGGTGGGCCCGCGCGGCGTCCCGCAGCGCCAGGTACAGGGCCTCCCAACCCGGGTGCGGCGGCCGGTCGACCCGGCGCAGCAGGGCGATCGTGCGCGACGCGGCGGGCAGCCCCTCGACCGTCAGGACCCGCAGCCGCCCCTGCCGCGCCGCCGCGGCCACGACGGAGTGCGGGAGCAGAGAGCGGCCCAGCCCCGCCACGACCAGTTCGCGCAGGACCTCCAGGGCGTCCATCTCGGCGACGGGGCGCGGGAAGAGTCCCGCTGCCGCGAAGAGCTCGTCGACGAAGGCGCGGAACCCCGTCCCCCGCACATAGAGGCAGAGCGGCCCCGCGGCCAGGTCCTGCAGCGAGAGGCTCACCGAACCCTCCGCGGGTCCGACGGCGAGCACTGGGTCGTTGGCGATGGGCAACGCCGCCAGCCGGGGCTCGGCGGCCGCCGTGGTGACCAGGCCGGCGTCCAACTCCCCGCTGAGGCAGCGCTCGGCCGTGGCCGCGCTGTCCCCGGCGTGGACCTCCAGGGACAGGTCTGGCAGCTGTGCGCGCAGGCGGGACAGCGCGGCCGGCAACAGGGTGAGCGCCACCGTGGTCCCGCAGCCGAGTCGCAGCGGGCCCGGGAGCTCCCCGCTGACGGCGGCGAGGGCCTCGCCCCAGTCGCCGACCTGCCGTCTGGCCAAGGCGGCAACGGCCAGCCCCGCCGCCGTCAGGGCTACGCCGCGACCGCGCCGCTCCAACACGGGGAGCCCCACGGACTCGGTCAACCGTTGCAATTGGCGACTCAGGGCGGGTTGGGTCAGGTGACGGCGGGCGGCCGCGCCCGTCACCGAGCCGGTGTCCTGGACGGCCAGCAGCGCCAGCAGGTTCTCGGACAGCAGGGAGGTGACCCCCTTCCCGGGAGCGACGGACGGGGAGCGGCCCGGGGCCCGCGGCGGCGCGACGGGCGATGCCCGCCCTCACCGCCGCCGGCCACCGCCGGTCTCGGGCGCCCCAGGGGGTGTGCGTCCACCGGGCGGAACCCAGCCCGCGGCCACCCCGCAGCCGGCGAGGCAGGCCCCAACCCGCGGCGAGCCCGCGCCCGCCGCGGCGAGCCACCCGTCCCCTCGACCAAGACGCGGCAGCCGCGCCCGCGCGGGGCCCGGCGCCCCCCACCCCGACACGCGCCCCCCAGATCCATGCACGTGCTGCATTCATCCTACGCCAAACATGCATTGGACGCACAGACCGCGGCGAGGCATGCTGATCCCGTGCCGATCCCGTGCCGATCCCGTGCCGATCGTGGGAGGGGAAGCCGATGCGCGGTCCTCAGCCCGATCTCGTGGTGCTCGGTCTGCAGTGGGGGGATGAGGGCAAGGGGAAGCTGGTGGACGAGTTGGCGGCCGGCTGCGCCGCCGTCGTCCGCTTCCAGGGCGGGGCCAACGCCGGCCACACGGTCGTCGTCTCCGGCCATCCGTTCGCCCTGCACCAGGTCCCCGCGGGGGCGCTGAACCCGGAGGTCGTCTGTGTGATCGGGGCCGGCTGCGCCGTCGACCCCGAGGGCCTCCGCGCCGAGGCCGAAGCCCTGGCGGCGGGGGGCGTCCAGCTGACCCCCGGACGCCTGGTGGTCTCCCCCCGGGCCCAGGTCGTGCTGCCCTGGATGCGAGCCGTCGACGCCGCCGAGGAGGCGTTGCGCGGGGATCGGGCGGTGGGCACGACCCGGCGCGGCATCGGGCCCGCGTACGCAGCCAAGGCCGGCCGGTGGGGGCTCACCGTCGGGGCCCTGGTCGATGCGGGCGCGCGCGCCTCGCGCCTCGCCGACATCCGCCCGTGGCAGCAGCGCTGGCTCTCGGCCCTGGACCTGCCGCCCGCCGAGGAGTCGCTGGCCGCCGAGGCCGAGTGGCTCGCCCCCTTCGTGGGGGAGGACCTCCCCGCGATCGCCGCCGCCCGTAGCCGGGGCACCGTCCTCTTCGAGGGCCAGTTGGGCCTGATGCGTGACCCCGACCGCGGCGCGTACCCCTTCGCCACGGGGGCCTCGGTCCTGCCACCAGCCGCACTGCTGCGCACCGGGGCCCGGGTCCTGGGAGTGGCCAAGCCCTATGTGACCGCCGTCGGCGGCGGCGTCTTCCCGACCGAGGCCGAGGAGGCCGACGCCGAGGAACTGCGCACGGCCGGGGCGGAGTTCGGGGTCACGACCGGCCGCCCGCGCCGTTGCGGCTGGCTCGACCTGCCCGCGCTGCGCTACGCGGCGGCGGCGGCCGGGGCCACGGAACTGGCGATGACCAAGATGGACCTGTTGGTGCCCCGCCCGCGCCTCCCGGTCTGCGTCGCCTACGACGGATGGGACGAGGCGCGCGGCTACCCGCTGCCGCATCAACTGGCGGGGGTCCGCCCGCGCTACGAGGAGTGGCCGGCCGGGGGCGACGCGCTGGGGTTCGCCCGGCGAGTGGCCCAGGCGGTCGGCCTCCCGCTGGCGTATGTGGGCACGGGTCCCGGGCGCGGGGAGGGCAACTGGCCGGACGCCTAAGCCGGCGTGCATCCCGCCGCCCGGCGGCGGACGGCGGGCCCGAGCCCCCGTGCTCGGGGAGGAGGGGTGCGGGTGAGCGTCGCGTTGGCCGCCTGCGCCTTCCTGTACGATCCCCGGGGCCGCGTCCTCCTGGTGCGCTGCCGCGACCGTCCGGACACCTGGGAGCCGCCGGGCGGCGCCGTGGAGGACGGAGAGGACCCCGGGGCCGCCGCGGCGCGGGAGGTGCTGGAGGAGACGGGCCTGCACGCGGCCCTGTTGGGTTGCAGCGGCGCCTACTGGAACACGCGGGCCCCGCGCCTCTGCCTGGCCTTCGTCGGCCGGGCGGACGGCCCGCCGCGCCCCTCGGCGGAGACCCCGGGGGTGGCCTGGTTCTCGCCGACCGAGGCCGACCAGGCCATCGCCCGCCCGGCGCTGCACCTGCGCTGGGAGGACGCCCAAGCCGCGCGCACCGGTCGCCCCGCGGGCTATGCCGTCTACCGCTCAACGCCGTTTGTGCTGCTGGGGCGCCTCGCCTCGGCCGGGGGCCGGTGAGGGCCGAGCGAACGACTCAGTTCCGGGCCGCCAGCGGGCGCTGGTCGCCCAATGCCGGGGGCAGCCACAGGGCCCCCCGCCGCGCCGGGATCACCCGCGCCGCGCCGGAGGCGGTGGCCTCGGCTACGGCGGCGCGGGCCCGTGGGTCGTCCAGGCGCTGCCGCAAGTGCTGGAGCGCCGCCTGCCGCACCCGCTTGCTGCGGTCCTGCCGGACCAGGCGCACCAGGTGCGGGACGGGATCCAGGCCGAGGTCGTCGTCCGGCCCCGGGTCGCCCGCCAGGGCATGGAGGGCCAAGAGGCGGACCGTGGCGATGGGGTCGTGCGTCGCCCCCACGATCGCGCTCGCGGAGGCGCGATACCGCCCCTGCTGCAGAAGGTGCGCACACCAACGCCGGATTTCGACCCGGGAATCGCAGGCCAAGCCCCGCTCCAGGGCGGGTGCGGCCGCCTTCCCCAGTGAGCGCAGTTGGGTGACCGCTCGCATCCGCCGCACCCGATCCCGGCTGGCCAACTCCTCGACCAACGCCCAGGCGGGCCCCGGAGCCGGCGCTGCAACGGCCTCTGCCATCCATCGCCCTCCCCGCTCGCCGCCGCGGAGCACCGCTCGCCGCAGGCGAGCTTCGCTCCGCAGGCGAGCTTCGCTCCGCAGGCGAGCTTCGCTCCGCAGGCGCGCCCGACCTGGGCCAAGGCGGTTCCACCCGCACGACCGGCGTCGGCGGGCCCCAGCGCGACCACGCCGCGACGGCGGCTCTGCGCTGCCAGGCGAAGGCACGGGAGGGGCGGGCGGAACCCTATCGGGAGATACGG
>DAHWHV010000376.1 GCA_027335545.1 Clostridia bacterium | reverse complement strand
TCCGCAACGGCCGCCCGGGGCGACCACTCCGGTCGCGTGCCGGACCCGGCAAGATGCGCGAAGGGGGAGGCGGGGGCATGGAGCTCGGGCTGACGGGCAAGGTCGCGCTGATCACGGGCGGTTCGCGGGGCTTCGGGCGGGCGATCGCCCAGACGCTGGCGGCCGAAGGGGCGGATGTGGCACTGCTGGCGCGCACCGCTCCGGAGGTGCGCGCGGCGGCGGAAGAGATCGCTCGGGGCACGGGGCGGCGCGTCCTGCCGGCCGTGGCCGACGTGCGGGACGAGGCGGCGGTGGAGGCGGCGGTCCAGCGCGTGGTGGGGGAGCTGGGCCGGCTGGACGTGGTCGTGAATTCGGCCGGCGGGGCGCCCGTGTATGGCCCGCTCGACGCCCCGGAGGGGGTGTGGCGGGACAGCCTGGAGACGAAGCTCCTGGGGACGGTGCGGGTGAGTACGGCGGCGGTGCCGCATCTGCGCCGGGCCGGGGGCGGGGCGATCCTGCACATCGTGGGCGCGGCGGGGAAGGACCCCTTCCCCCTGCTCACGATCAACAGCGTGATCAACGCCGGCCTGCTGGCGTACACCAAGTGCCTGGCCGACGCCGTGGCCAGGGACCACATCCGGGTGGTGGCCCTCAGCCCGGGGGCGGCGGAGACCGGGCTGCTGGGCTCCATGGCTGAAGGCATCGCCAAGGCGACGGGGGCTCCTGTCGAGGCCGTGCTGACGCAGATGCGCGCGAGCCCGCTCGGGCGCCTGCCGGCGGCGGACGAGGTGGCGGCCTGCGTCGCCTTCCTCGTCTCCGCCCGGGCGGCGATGATCACCGGGACCTCTTTGGAGATCGATGCGGGCGGCAAGCGGGGCCTGGCCTGAGGGGGAAGGGCGGCCGGAGGGGGTGACGGGATGGGGCAATCGTTGGGGGTGTGCCTGCTCGGTTGCGGGCAGATCGCCCCGGTGCATGCGGCGGCGTGGCGCCGGGAAGCGGGGGTGCGCCTCTGGACGTGCGACGCGGTGGCCGAGCGGGCGAGCCAATTGGCGGCGGCGGTGGGGGCCGAAGGAGTGTTCTCCGCGCTGCAGCAGGCCCTCGCCAGCCCAGAGGTGCAGGTGGTCGACATCTGCCTGCCCCACGACCAGCACCTGGAGGCTGCGGTGCAGTCCGCGGCGGCGGGCAAGCACCTGCTGGTGGAGAAGCCGCTGACGCGCACCGTCGCGGAGGCGGATACGCTGCTGGCGGCGGTGCGGCGCGCGGGGGTGGAGTGCATGGTGGGGGAGTGCTTCCGCTACGCCCCGCCCGTGGTGCGGGCGTGTGCGGCGATCGCCGCTGGGGACATCGGCGAGGTCTTCCTCATCCAGGTGAACACCTTGCAGCGGCACCACCCGGTGACCTTCCGGCGGGACCGCGCCATCACCGGCGGCGGAGTGCTGATCGACCGGGGCATTCACTTCGTGGACGTGCTCTACCAGTTGGGGGGTGCGGTGCGGTCCGTCGCCGCGCTGGAGGCCCGGGGCGGGATCACCGAGATGGAGGGGGAGGACACCGCCTGCCTGCAGGTCCGTTTCGCTTCCGGCGCCGTCGGGCAGTTGGCGGTCAGTTGGGGGACCTGGCGGGGCCGGATCGATGCCGGCGCGGACCGGGCGGCCGGGGCGCCGCCGATCCCGTGGTTTTCCGTGTTCGGGAGCCGGGGGACGCTCTACGACCTCGACGGGTTGCACCTGGTGACGGAGTCCGAGCCGAGCGCGCGGCGCCTGGTGGCCGGCCTGCCCGATCCCCGGCTCATCGAGGTGGAGATCGCCGACTACGCCGCGGCCTTGCGGGAGGGCCGGCCGGCCCCGGTGCCGGCGGAGGTGGGGCGGGAGGACCTGCGGATCGTGGCCGCCGCCTACCGCTCCATGGAGACGCAGGCGGTCGTGTCCTTGGACGGATGACCCGGCGCGGGGGCCCGGACGGAGGTGCGTGCCGGGGCGGGGAGGGCGGGGCGATGGGCAAGGTGGCGGCTCCGTGGAGGGTCTGCTTGGGAGAGAACGGCTTTGCCTCGGGAGGCGACGCGTACGGCACGGTGTATCCCTACCCCCGGGTCTGGGAGGCCGCCGCGCGCCTGGGCTTTGAGGGGGTCGAGTTGCACGGGGCCTACCACCCGTTCCCGGCTCCGGAGGCGGAATTGCGCCGGCTGCGCGCCGAGGTCGCCGCCGCCGGGCTGGGGGTGGCCGGGGTCCAGACCGGGGGTCCCAACCCCTGCGGGCCAGAGGCGGGCAACGGGGATCGCTACGTGGAGATGCTGCGGCGCGCCGTGAGTGGGGCAGTCGTCCTGGGTACGGGGGTCGTGGGCTGCTGGCCCGGGGGGCGCAGGCCCGAATTGCCGGAGGCGGAGCGGGTGGCGCGGCTGGCAGACGCCTTCGCGCGGGTCGCCCCCCTGGCGGAGCAGGCGGGCGTCGTGCTGGCAATGGAGCCCGAGCCGGTGCAGGTGGCCGATTCGGCCGAGGTGGCCATGGCCGTCGTGCGGGCCGTCGGGTCGCCGGCCTTTGCGCTGATCTACGATGTGGCGCACGCCGCGGTGTTCGGCGGGGGCGATCCGCTGCAGTCCCTGGCGCTGATGCGCGGCCACATCGGGCACGTGCACTTCACCGATGCCGACGGCAGTTGTCGGCTCCTCCCGGACGGGCGGCGGGGGACCAGCACCCACCTGGCCCCCGGGGAGGGCAACGTCGATCTGGGCCGGGTGCTCGGCGCCCTGCGGGATGCGGGCTACGCCGGGTGGCTGCAGGTCGACGTGTGGGCCCACCCCGACCCCTTCGGCGCGGCGGCGGCCGGCAAGCGGTTCCTCGAGGGCTGGCCGCCGGGAGCGGGGGGCTGAACAGGCCCTGGGGTGGGCCGCGTCGTCCTGCGGCCGGGGTGTGGGGACCGGTCGTCGCGCCCGGGGCGCGGGCCTTCCCGTCGCGGGGGTGGCTGCGCGTCCCGGTGGCGCTCCGAACGGGCCGCGCCCGTCGGCCGCCCCACGCCTACCGCGCGGCCCGCCCTCTGGTCGCAACCCACCCGCCAAGCCCCGTTCCGTGTCGCCTTGGCCCTGGAACGACGGGACCCCGTCGCTCCGCAGAAGTGGGCTGTGCCATCTGCGCGTCCGACCGCACGCCACCTTCGAGACCCCGACCAATGCTACCCGGAGAACCGTCCCGAGGACACCCCGCCATCGTCGAGGTAACGCAAGAGGCAACCGGGCCCGGCCACACGGCCGGGCCT
>DAHWHV010000352.1 GCA_027335545.1 Clostridia bacterium | reverse complement strand
TGCGCCCTCGCTTACGAGTGCGCCCGCCGGGGGGCCGGCGTCACCCTCCTGGAGCGGGACTGCGTGGGCTCCGGCGCGACGGGCGCCGCCGCGGGCATGCTGGCCCCGCAGTCGGAGGCGGAACGCCCCGGGCCGGCCCTGGACTTCGGCGTATCCTCGCGCGGCCTGTTCCCGGATCTGCTGCAGGCCCTCCACGAGGACACCGGGGCGCGCGTCGACGCCGAGCTGGCTGGCATCCTCCGGCTGACGCACGACGAGGCCGGCGCGGAGGAGTTGCGGCGGAGGGCGGAGTGGCAGCGCGCGCTGGGCCTGCAGGCACGTCCCTGCGACCCCAGCGAGGTGCGGACGCTGGCCCCCGGGCTCGCCCGCCCCCCGCTGGAGGCGGTCTGGGTACCGGATGGCCATGTGGACGCCTTCGCCCTCGTCCGGACGCTGGCCCTGGCGGCCCGCGCCCGTGGCGCCGCGTTGCGCGAGGGGATCGGCGTGGTGGGCCTGCGCCCCGGGGAGGTGGTCACCACCGAGGGGGGCGTGCGGGGGGCCGCCATCGTCCTGGCCGCCGGTGCCTGGACCGGGCCACTGGCGGCGGCGCCCGTGGCCCCCGTGAAGGGGCAGCGCCTGCTGCTGCGCGTCGCGGGCGGCCCACCCGCGCGCCTGCCGCTCTTCGCCGACACGTGCTACCTCGTGCCCAAGGCCGGCGGGCACTGGCTCGCGGGGGCCTCCATGGAACCGGGGGCCGGCTTCGACCGGCGCGTCACCCTCGGCGCGCTCGGTGACTTGGCGCGGGCGGCGGCCACGCTCTGTCCGGACCTGGCGGCCGCCGAACCGGTCGACTTCCGGGCAGGCCTCCGCCCCTGCACGCCGGACGGCCTGCCCCTGCTGGGGCCGGTCCCCGACCGCCCGGGCGTGTGGCTCGCCGCGGGCCATGGCCGCAACGGCATCCTGCTGGCCCCGTGGACGGCGCGGCACTTGGCGGACGCCCTGCTGGACGGCCGGCCCCTGCCAGCGGCCTGTGCGCCCGAGCGCTTCGCCGCGGGGCCGTCAACGGCCCCGGCCACGCCTCCACGGCCGGCGCCGGCCGTCGCGGACGCGGAACCCCCGGGGGACCCTTCGTCTCCCGACCTGCAGTGGACCGTCCTGCTGGACGTGCCGCCGCGCCAGGCGCTGGACATGCTGGCCGACTTGCCGGTCTGGCGGGCGCACCTGCCGAACCTGCGCTCCGTCGAGGTCGTCGCCACGGGGGAGGGCTGGCGGGTCACGGAGTGGAGGGTGGCCTACCTGGGGGCCGAGGTCTGCTGGCGGCAGCGCGACGAGTTCGATCCGGCCCGCCTGGCCCTCCGCTCCCGCCTCGTCAGCGGCACCGTGCTGCGCCGATTGGACATCGACTGTGACCTGCGACCCGTGGAGGGACGGACGGAGGTTCGGCTGTCCATCGCCGTCGAGGTCGGGCGCTTCCCCGGTCTGATCCTGCCGGCGGTCCGCGAGGTGATCCGCCGCAATGGCGCCGCGCTCCTGGCGGGGCTCGCCGGCGTCGGCGCTGCCGACCGCAGTTGACGCGCCCGCCCCAGGGACGGGCACGCGGCCCTGGAGGCGTAGTGCGTCCAGCCTGGCGCGTCGAGCGGCCGCACCGGCAACCGGCGCCGGTCAGTCCGCCCCCTCCCCCGGAGGCGACAGCGGGCCCAACCGGGGAGACCGCTGCGGGGGATGGCTCTCGCGTGGGGCTCGCCAATCCCGCAGCCACACGCTGGCGCGACCGCAGCGCACGCGGCCCTGCACCGCGAGGTCCCGCAACACGGCGTTGACGGTTTCCCGGCAGAGGCCCGCGAGCAGGCCCAGGTCCCGCTGGCGGATCTGCACGCTCCAGCCCGGGCCGTCGGGGACGCCGTGACGCACGGCCAGATGCCGCAGGACGTGCAGGAGGCGCCGGTCTGCGGCCTCCAGGGTCAGAGACGCCGCGGTGGCGGACAGGTCGGCCACGCGTTGCGCCAGTGGCCCGGAGAGTCTGGCGGCGAGTTCCGGGTCCGCCGCGACGGCTTCAACCGGAAACCCGATGCAGCGCGCGGACCGCACGGCCTCCAGATAGACGGCCGGCCTCCCCTCCTCAGCCTGTCCGCCGGAGGTCAGGACCTCGCCCGCTCCGAGCCACCCGAGACTGAACTCCTGACCGTCGGGGCCGGTCGCCACGACGCGCAGGAGCCCCTCCAGCACCTGGTAGACCCAGGGCCGGCCGTCGCGCTCCGCCAGCAGCAACCCGGCGCCACGGGCCAGCACCACTTCGCGCCGCGTGGGCACGGGCGGGCGGGCGGCACCCTCGCATCTCGGGCGCAAGGACTGGACCGCTACGGGCGCGAACCCCTTGACTCGCCCCACGTGAGCGCCACCACCCCTGTATCACACCTCTCCGCGGCCGGCCGAGGGTCCCCCGACGTGCGTGAACGCCGGCAAGCGCCCGGCGGTGGGTTCCGGGGGCGCAACGCCCCTCGCCGCCCTCCGCAGCCATCCCGCGCGGTCCTGTCGACGCCGACAGCGCGCCGCGGCCGAGCACCTGCGCCTCCTGGGTCCGGGGCGCCGCGCCCGGCCATCCCTCCGGATGCGGGGTCACGCTATGGCCGCAGGCCACCAGCAGGGCGCCGGCTCCCACCGCGCCCCCCCAGAGCAGGGCCCTCCGCGGCAGGTGCCGTAGGGGCGATCCGGGCGACTCCCGCACAGGCCACGGAAAGCACCCCCCCGGAGGCGGTTGGTGGCCGCCCCGCGGGTTCACGCGAACCGGGGCCGCAGACCCCGGTGGAGTCTGCCGCGCGCCGGGCTCCCCGGCAGCGGCCGTTCGGCCGCGAACACCAAGGCGATGGGTCCAGCCCACGCGCACACCCGGAGCGCTCGCCGATCGACGCATCCCGCTGCCGATCGTGGTCTTGGTGGTCGTCCCGCCGCCGGACTTTGATCCCGCACGGCTGGCCGGACCCGGCGGCACCGTCGGCCGGACCGTCAGCGCCGCGGGCGCGGGAGGGCGGGGACGTCGGCCCCGCACCCTGTCCGCGGCGCGTCCTCCATCCCCGCCGCGGACAGGGGGACAGACGCCTTCCCGCGCACGTCTCCACGCCAGACGGACCTCCGCTTTGGTGGTCCACCGGGTCGGTGGCCGTGCCGGCCTGCCCGTCCCGAGGGAGTGCGGTCGGTGGGGGGTCGGGGCCGGGCTCCGCGCACCCAGGAAACGACCCCCGCCCCGGCAAGCGGCGTCTTCGCGTGGCCGTCCAGGACGCGCCACTGGACCATGTGCCGCGGAGCCGAGGCCCTGGGGGCGATGGCCCGCGTTTCCCCTCGCCATCGGGCGTCGCTGCGACGGCCGATCGGGCTGGATCGCAACCTCCCGGCATCCCACGCAGGGGAGCCGCGGCCTGGGACCGTACTCCCCGTGGGCGGGACGGAACCGGCTCCAGTGCCCGGTTGCGGGACGGCCGACCCGGCTGCCGAAAGGGACGATGAGGAATGCAAGCCAGACCGGCGGCAGTGCGCGTCGGGATCATCGGCTGCGGGGGGATCGCATCCGCTCACGCCGCCGCCTACCGCGCGCTCGGTTCGGACGTGGTGCGGGTGACGGCCGCCGCGGACACGGCCCGGCACCTCGCCGACCGACGTGCCGCAGAGTTGGGGGCCGGCTTTGCCGGCGACGACTATCGCGGCGTCCTCGAACGCCAGGATGTCGACGCGGTGGACATCTGCCTACCGCATCACCTGCACGCCGAGGTCGCGATCGCCGCCGCGCGGGCCGGCAAGCACGTCCTGGTCGAGAAGCCCATGGCCTGCACCCTGGGGGAGTGCCGCGCCATGGTGGAGGCGGCCGACGCGCGCGGGGTCGTCCTGATGGTCGCGCAGACGCAGCGGTACATGCCTTCCTACCGAGGGGTCAGGAGGCTGTGTGCCTCCGGTGAACTGGGGACCATCCAGGCCGTCCGCTTCGACTCCATGCAGAACGCGCCGGACCTGCTTCCACCGGAACACTGGCTGTTCGACGGCCGGCTGGCCGGCGGCGGGGTCGTGATCTCCGTCTCGGGCCACCGCATCGACCTGATGCGCTTTCTGGTCGGCGACGTCCGGCGGGTCCTCGCGGTCACGCGCCCCGGGACGGAGCCGTACCGGCGGGGCGCGGAGGACTATGCCGCGGCCATCCTCGAATTCGCCAACGGGGCGATCGGCGAGCATTTTGCCACCTATAGCGGCTTTCGGCTGCCCTACAGCGAGATGTTCATGCTGTTCGGCAGCGACGGAGCGGTGCACGCGCTGCCGCCCACCGGGCAGGGGGCCGGGCCCGCGTTCTTCGCCTCGCGGACGCGCCAGGACGCGCACGCACGCGCGGAGGGCTGGGACGGCCAGTTCACGGGCTTTCTGCCGGTGCCGCCCGATGCGACCGGCCTGCCCGCCGGCGAGAACGGCTTCGCCAACGAGATCGCGCATTTCGCCACCTGCTGCCGGACCGGCCAGACGCCGGAGAGCAGTGGCCGGGACAACCTCGGGACCATGAAGGCCATCTTCGGCATCTACCGCTCCGCGGAGACCGGCGCCTGGGTGGAGTTGGCCGATCTGTAGGGGAGGGCCGGGGGCGCGGGACCGAGTGCCCATGGTCCGCCGCCAGCGCAGAGGGGGGGAAGGGCGTCCGGCCGGGCCCCGTGGCGCGCCGGGTATGCGCTGGCCGAAGCGCCCGGTGGCCCCGTTGCCGGCGCCGTCAGAGGTGTGGGGGTACGAGCACCGTTTGGGGTCCGAGGTCCGGCTGTTCTGGAACGGATTCGAGTACTTCCGTCAGCACCTGGGAACCGACCGCGGCGACCGGCCGCACGCCGACCCGGTGTCCCTGCCGGGCGGGCCGCCGCTCACCTGCTTCGCCCCGCACGACCATGTCTGGCACACGGGCTTTTGGTTCAATTGGAAGTTCATCAATGCCGTGAACTATTGGGAGAACGGCGCGGACGGCCGCCGGCCGGACGGGGTCATTCGGTTCGATCCGCCCGAACGCCTGGAGGCGCGCGGCGACGAGGTGGCGGTCACCGCGCGCTACACCTATGTGAATCCGCTGGGGAAGGAGGTCGGGCGCGAGGTCCGCCGAACGGCGTGGCGACGCCCGTGCGCTGATGGCGGTTACGTGGTGGATTGCAGTGTCCGCTTCCGCGCCGGCCCCGACCCCGTCACCCTCGACCGCACACCCATCACGGCGCAAACCCCGTGGGGCGGGTACGGGGGGCTGTCCTGGCGCTTTTCGCGCGGTCTGGGCGCCGTCGACGGCCTGGATGCGGCGGGCCGGCGGGGGAGGGCCATCGAACACCAGCGGGCGGCGTGGGCCACGATGTTCGGCCGCCTGGACGGCGGTCCAGACCTCCGAGCCGGAGTGGCCATCTTCGACCACCCGACCAATCGCCGCCACCCCACGCCGTGGCGCTTCATCGACGATCCCGGCTTCGCCTACCTCAACCCCTCACCACTGCTGGCCTCGCCCTTGGAACTGGCCGTCGACGAGGAACTCGCGCTACGCTACCGCGTCCTCGTCTATCCGGGGGCCCCCGACCCCGCGCGGCTGGCCGCTACCTTTGCGGCGTTCGCGACCACCGGGGAGGATGCCGGCTAGCGCCCCGCTCGAAGGGGGCCCCGGTGGCGGGTCCGGCGTTGCGGCCCGCGGGGACGGGCAGGCGGCAGACTCCTCTCCGCCGCCCGTCCCCTGTGTCTCTCTCGGTCACCGCGTGCCGAGGATGGTCTGCTCTGCCGCGGGCAGGCTCGCCGCACGGACAGCGGCGCGGAGCCACGCGCCCAGCAGCGCCAAGTCCTCAGCTCCGGAGACAGCCTCCCGAACCGAGGCCGGCACCTGACCGAAACGGGCTTCCAGCGCCTCCAACACAGCCTTCCTGGCTTGGCGCAGCGCACCCCGCGCCTCGCCCCGCGCCTCGCCCTCACGCCGCCCCTGCGCACGCAGGTCCGCGAAAAGCTCTTCCCCCACTGGCATCCGTCCCAGCACCTCCAACAGCAAGGGTTGCTCCTCGGGTTTCAGCGCGCTGTACGCCAACGCGCCCATTGCCGACACCACGCCACGCTCCAACTTGGGGGACAGCCTCGCCGCCAGCGGCGCCGCCGCTTCCACCACGTTCCACGTCGCCTGCCGATGGTGCATCAGCGGCAACGTCGCCAGGAGCAGGATGTCCCCGGAGCTCAACTCCCGACCCTCGGCCACCATCTGCCGCAGCCGCCGCAACTCCCCGTCCCCGTCCATCGCCGCCAGGAAGACCTGGTGGGCCTCCAGCGACGCCCGGCTGCAGCGCAGGGCGTGGGGCTCGGAACGATCGCGGCCCCAGAAGACCACCGTCTCCACCTGGACGGCAGGGTACGCCCGCGCCACCGCCACATGGTGCTCGATCAATCGGCCGTAGTCGGGCGACCCCATCTCAAACTCCAGGGACCAGATGCTGCCGTCCTCCACGCCCCGCAGCAACCCGTCCACGACCACCGCCTTGGTCTCCAGCAGCGGAATCACCGGGGAGAGCACCTGCTTTCCGCTGCTATCCTACTAATCCCGTTGTGTCGCCGCTTGTGATGCGTCTTGCTCCTCTCCGGCTCGGCTCCCTCGCGACTCGACGCGCCTCGGCCGCCGCTGGCCAGTCCCCGGTGCCGACCGGCGCACGGCGGACCGCCCCCCCCCGCGCCTGCAGCCCCTCGCGACGGGTCGACCGCCAGTCCACCGCTCGCCCGCCCCTGGGACGGGCCCCCCCCCGGGGCCCCCTTGCGCCCACCACCCCACCGACTCTATACTGACCCCGGGTCATCTCCTGTCCGGTGGTCATGCGTCGCAGCGGGGGGACAGCGTTGGGCGTGGCGGAACGGCGCGAACGCGAGCGGCGGGAGCGGCGGCAGGCGATCCTGGGCGGTGCCGCCCGCCTGCTGCGCGAGCGCCCCTACGACGCGGTGCTCGTGGGGGACATCGCCGCCGCCGCCGAGGTGGCCAAGGGCACGGTCTACCTCTACTTCCCGGACAAGGACGCCATCCTGGCGGAACTGGCCGCGGACACGCTGGGCCGCCTGCGCGCCGCCGCCGCGGGCGCCGCCGCCGAGGTGCGGGCCGGCGGCCTGCCGGCCCTGGTGGGCATCCGGCGGGTGGTGACCGCCTGGCCGGAGGCCTACTTCGCCGAGCCCTGGCTCTTCCGGGCGCTCGTCCTGGACCGGCCGCGCCTGCTGGCCACCGGCCTGGCCGAGGGCGGCGGGGGGCTGCTGGCCCCCCTGGAGGAGATCGTCGAACTGGGGCGGCGGCGGGGGGAGGTGGCGCCGGGGGCCGACGCGCGGGTCCTGAGCCAATCCCTCTGGGCCCTGTTCGTCGGGGGCCTGCTGCTGGAACGCCGCGGCGAACTGGACTCCGCGGACATCCGCGCCGAGGGTGCGGCCGTTTTGATGGCCCTGGTCCAGGGGTTCTGCACCGCGGCCAAGACTGCAACGAACGGGGGCGAGGCGGGATGCTGCAAGTCGAGTTGAGCCGGTCGGAGGGACGCCCGGGCGAGGTGGTCCGCGTGCGGGTCCGACCCGAGCAGGCCGAGGCCGTCAGCGGAGTGCGCCTGGTGATCGACGAGGCGGACGCCGGGGTGGACGGCCCGCTGCGGCGCGACGGGGACGCCTGGGTCCTGGAGGCGTCCGTGCCGTGGGAGGCGCCCCCGGGGATGTACGGGCTGTCCTTCCTCGCCTATGGCGCGGGGGGCGCCCTGCTGGAGTCGGCGCGGGCGGCCTTCACCGTCCTCTGAGCGGCCGGGGGGGCGGCCCAGCCGGCCGCCCCCACCCTCCGAGCCGAACCGCGCTCGACGGGTCGCGCCGCGCCGCACCTGCGGGCGGCCGCGGCTCATGGCGCAGGAGGTGTGTCGGTGCGAACGGAGGCGTGGCCCAGCGGCCCCCTGGATGCCTACGTGGCCGCGGACGGGGATTTCCGTTGGTCGCTGAGCGGCCGCCGTCCGCTCCCGGACGGTGGCAGCGAGGAACTCCTCGAGCTGCACTCCCAACTCTGGCAGGGCGGGTCCTGGCGCCACCGCCTCTGGTGTGTCTGGCCCGCGGCGCCGCTGGTGGCGACGACGGCCCTGCTGCACATCACCGGCAGCGGCGACCGCTCCGAGGACGTGCGGCGGGCGGCGGCCATGGCGCGCCGGCTGCACGCCCCCTGCGCCGTCCTGGCGGACGTGCCCAACCAGCCCCTCTGTGGCGGCCTGCGTGAGGACGACCTCATCGCCCACACCTTCGCCGCCTTCCTGGGCAGCGGCAACCCCGCCCAGCCCCTGCTCTGCCCGATGACCCGGGCCGCCGTCCGCGCCCTGGATGCGCTGCAGGCCCGCGCCGCCCAGGCCGGCCACGCCCGGCCCGACGGCTGCGTCGTCACGGGCGCCTCCAAGCGCGGCTGGACGGCCTGGCTGACGGCGGCGGTCGACCGCCGCGTGCGCGCCGTCGTCCCGGCCGTCTACGACAACCTGGACATCCCCCGACAGTTGCGGCGGCAGCGCGAGGTCTTCCCCGGCGGCTACAGCCCCCAGATCGAACCCTACGTGGCGCTCGACCTGCCGCGGGCCATGGAGGGCCCCGAGGGCGCCGCGCTGCTGCGCCTCGTGGATCCCTTCGCCTACCGGGGGCGGCTGTCGCTGCCCAAGTGGTTGCTGCTGGGCACCAACGACCCCTACTGGCCGGTGGATGCCTGCTCCCTCTACAGCGCCGACCTGCCGCCTCCCACGTACATCACCTACGTGCCCAACGCCGGCCACGGCCTGGCCGGGGGCGAGGGGCGGATCGCGGCGGCCCTGGCGGGGGCCTTCGCCCTCGCCGCCGGAGCGGATCCGCTGGCCGGGCCACCCGCCCCGACCTGGCAGCGACTCGCCCCGGGGCGGGTGCGGATCACCGCGCCGGGGGCCCGGGCCGCCCGGCTCTGGCGGGCCACGGCCGCCGGCCTGGACTTCCGGGAGGCCACCTGGGAGGCCACGGCACTGCCGGGGCCCGGCCCCAGCTGGGAGGCCGGCGTCGAGGCCGGCCCGGGCCGCCACCAGGCCTTCTTCCTGGAGGTAGAGGTGCCCTTCGGCCCCACCGGCGACACGGCCTACCTGGACACCCCGGCCGTGGTGGTGACCGCGGGGGCGTGAGGGCCCACCCCCTCGACGCGGCATGCCTCCCGCCCCGCCGGTCCCCGCCTGGCCCAGGGCGGCCGTCCCGCATCCGCGCCATGAGCGGTGGACGCTGCCCGCCGGGGGCGGCGGGCAGCCCGGGGGTGTGCGTGTCCACCGGCAACACGGTAGCAACGCCCTCCCTGCGGCGTAGGTGCCGGTCGGCCCACCGACGACACGGCGTACCTGGACGCCCCGGCCGGCGACCGCGGGGGCGTGAGGGCCCACCCGCACCGCCGACAGGGGCTCGGCGCGCCGGTCACCCGCCCGGCCGAGCCCCTGGCCCAGGGCGGCCGTCCCGCATCAGCGCCCTGAGGTGGTGGACGATGTCCGCCGGGGCCGGCGGACAGCCGGGGATGTGCACGTCCACCGGCAACACGGCAGCAACGCCCTCCCCTGCGGCGTAGGTGCCGCGGAACGGGCACCTCCCGGCCGCACAATCGCCCAGGGCCACCACCAACCGAGGCTCGCCGATCGCCGCGTGCGTCCGTTGCAGCGCCGCCGCCATCTGCCGGGTGACGGGACCGGAGACCGTCAGCGCGTCCGCGTGGCGTGGGGACGCCACGATGTCCAGCCCGTGGCGTTGCGCGTCGTAGACCGGGTTGGTGATCGCCGCGAGTTCCGACTCGCAGCCGTTGCAACTGCCCGCGTCGACATGCCTGATCTGCAGGGACCGCCTCCAAATGCTGTCCGACCCGCCGTTGCCCATCGCCGCCCATCCCCCCCCGGAGTCCGGCTACCGGTCGCAGCACGCATAGCACAGTTCGAAGCTCTTGTTGATCAGGGGAAAGTCCCCGATCAGGTTGCCGGGCACCGCCTCCATGAGCAGAGGCCAGTTGGCGAAGGAAGCCGTCCGGATGCGGTAGCGGTCGATCCGGCCAGCCCGCAGCTGCACGTAGTGGACGTTGGCCCCGCGTGGCGACTCGTTGCAGCCGATGCCGAGGCCCTCCACCCGGTCCGCTCCCCCAGGTGCCGGGCTGCGGACGGGCCCCGGCGGCAGCCCCCGCAGCAGCCGGTCCAGGAGCTCACAACTGACCTCGGCCTCCCGGAAACGCAGGCGGAGCCGCGCGCCGACATCGCCGGCCTGCTCGGTGACGACCAGGGGCGAGAGCGCGCGGTAGGCGAGGTAGGGGCGGTCCACGCGCAGATCGCGGGCCAGCGCACTGGCCCGGGCGGACGGGCCCACGGCCCCGAGGTCCAGCGCGATCCGCCGGGGCAACACGCCCGCGCCCTGGAGGCGGTCCATGAAGCCGGGGTGCCGGTGCATGCGCTGGGCGAGGCGCCCCAGACGCACGCGGAGCTTGCCGAGACGGCTGAGCAGCTCGGGGATGGCGCCCGCGAGCAGATCCCGCATCACCCCGCCCGGGCGGATCGTGCCGAACAGGTAGCGGTGCCCGAACGCCGCACCCTGCAGCCGCAGCATCTCCTCCTTGAGCTCGGCGCCCTCCATCGCCGCCACCGCGAAACCGGTGCCGGCGGGGATGGCGGCGATGTCGCCCAGATGGTTGTAGAGGCGCTCACACTCCAGCAGGATCGTGCGCAGGTAGGCCCCCCGCGCCGGCAGCCCCCAGTCCACCACCTGCTCGACGGCCTCGCACCAGGCCGCCTGGTGCGAGGCCGAGCAGGCGGCGCAGGTGCGCTCCACCACGTCACCGGCCTCCGCCCAGGGGCGGCCCTCCAGGATCTTCTCCACCCCGCGGTGCTTCTGGAACAACCGCAGATCCAGGTGGAGGATGGTCTCTCCCATCACGCTGAAGGCGAAGTGCCCGGACTCGATGATCCCGGCGTGCACCGGACCCACGGGCAGGAACACCACGCCTTCGCCGCCGGCCAGCCGCGGGGCCCAGCCGGGGTCGGCCGCGCGTGGTGGGTGGGCATCCCACGGCACATCCTTGCGCAGGGGATGCAGTCCCTCCGGCCAGCCGTCCGGCAGGACCAGGCGCCTCGGGTCGGGATGGCCCAGCGGCCGGATGCCGAACAGGTCCAGCGCCTCGCGTTCGTCCCAGTGCACCGCCGGCAGGACGGGGGTGAGCGACGGGTATTCCGGCCTCTCCGCCGGCAGGTGGACCCGCAGGACCTCCAGCCCGGGCTGGCCCGGGAAGGCCAACACGTGGTCCACCCGGAAACCCCCTCCCGCGCTGCGCTCATCGGCGGCCGCGGACGTCAGATAGTGCGCCCCCGCCGCCAGCGCCGCCGAAACCGCGCCGCCCAGTTCCCGGACAGGCGCTACGCGCACCGTCAGCGGCGCGCCGTGGGCCACCAACGACTCCGCGGTGCTCACAGCCCATGCCTCCCCACGACCACGGCCGCCGCGGCGGACACGGCCTGGGCCACCACTCCCGGTGTCCACAGCCCGACGACGACCGAGAGCACGGCGGGGAGGCCGAGGACGACCAGGCCCGACCCTGTGGCGCGCACCCGCGGCGTCTGGCGCCGCGCGCCGAACACGGCGCGACCGACGTAGAAGGTCAACCCGGCGAAGATCACCGCCAGCAGCAGCAACAACAGCAGCCCGGCCGCGGCGCTCGCGCCGATCGCCCCCTGCACGATCGCCACCTCACTGAAGAACATCCCGAAGGGCGGCACCCCGCCCAGCGTGAACACCCCGAACAGCAGCACCGCGCCCAGGAGGGGTGCCCGCCGCCCCAGCCCGCGCAGGCGGGCCAGGCGCTGGCCGCCCCCCGCCTGGCGCGCCAGCCGTCCGGCGGCGAAGAACAGGTCGGACTTGGTCAGGGCGTGCACCACCAGTTGCAGGACGGCCCCGGCCGCGGCCAGCGGCGAGTGCAGCCCGAAGCCGATCGCCATGAGGCCCACCTGCTCGATGCTGGAGTACGCCAGCAGGCGCTTGAGGTCGTCCTGCAGCACCAGGAACGGGGTCGCGACCGCGACCGAAACCAACCCGGCTCCAAGCAGCAGGTGATCGGGGAAGGCCGGGCCCGTCGCCACGGCCGTCACGCCCGCCACCCGCACCAACGTGCAGAGCACGACGGCCAGCAGCACCCCCGACAGCAGCGCGCTCACCGGGGCGGGGGCCTCGCTATGGGCGTCGGGGAGCCAGGCGTGCAGGGGTGCCAGTCCGGACTTTGTGCCAAGGCCGACCAGGGCGAAGAGGTAGGCCAACTTGGCCGGTCCGGCGGGAAAGGCCGCGGCCGCGGTCTGCAGGGAGCCCCAGTCGAGGCTGTGCAGGCCCCCGCCACCGGACAGGGCGTACAGCAGGATCACCGTGAACAGCGCCAGGGACAGCCCCACGCTGCAGAGGACGACGTACTTCCAGGCCGCCTCCACCGCGCGCACCCCACCCGAGAATCCCACGAGGACGGCGGAGGTGATGGTCGTCAGTTCGATCGCGACCCAGGAGAGGCCCAGGTTCCCCGAGACCGCCGCCAGCAACAGGCTGCCCAGGAAGGCCTGCTGCCAGAAGAAATACGCGCGCACACGCGGCACACCGGATCGCACCAGGGCATCCGCGGTCGCCGCGGGGTGGAGCTCGTCCCGCCAATGGGAGAACGACTCGGCAGTGGAGAGCGCCCCCACGGCCGCCACGACCGCCAGCAACACCCGCGCCAGGGCGTCCAGCCGCAGGAGGCCTCCCAGGCCCGCCGCGTCCGACAGGCCCGCCACCGCGGCGGCGGCTAGGAGCACCCCCGCCGCCGAGCCGGTGGTCAGCAGCAGCCGCAGGTCCCTGGCGCGGCGGCAAAGCAGCGCCGCCGCGCCACAGGCGAAGGGCAGGAGACAGATCAGGCCTAGCGTGTCGATCACCCTAACCCCTCAGTCGCCGCAGTTCGTCCACGTGCAGCGGCAGCTGCAGGCGGTGGACGTGGTGGAAGAGCCAGGCGAGCACGAAGATCACCAGCAGCAGGTCCACCGCGGTGCCCAGATCCAGGGCCGCGGGCAGGCCGCTGGTCAGCGCCAGTCCGGCGCAGTAGAGCCCGTTCTCGATCACGACCAGATGCACGGCCTGAGCCAGCAGCAACCGACCGCTCACCATGCCGGCCAGCCCGAGCAGGAGCACCAGCACCGCCGTGCCCAGGAGCACGGCATGCTGGGGTTGTAGGCCGGCGGTGAAGGTGGGCAGGGCCAGCCGCACCACCAGAACGATGCCGGCCCCCACCAGCCAGGCCCAGGGGGCGGACCAGTCGACGGCATCCTCCGAACCGGTGCGCCGCGCGACCCACTGCAGCACCAGCGGAATCCCGAAGACCTTGGTCAGGACGATGACGCCGGCAGCCACCCATCCCCCCGCGCCGGGAGCGGCCACCACCGCGATCACGGCCAGGACCGCAGCCTGCGCCGCCAGGAGCCCGATGCTCCAGAGGGCCGGGCGGACCACGAGCAGACCCAGCGAGGACACGACGAACAGATCGGCCAGGCCACCGAGCAACCCGGTCTCGGGCACCGTCAGCGCACCCCCCACACCTGCAGCACGGCAGCGACCGATGAGAGCGCCGCCGCAGCACCCAGGTAACCCGGCAGGCGAAAAAAGCGAAGTTTCGCCGAAAGGGATTCCGCGACGCCAAGTCCGGCCGCCAGCGCGACCCACTTGGCGAGAGCAGCCACCGGCTGCAGGCCGCCGGCGCCCCAGGGCAACAGCAGATCCGCGACCAGGGCCAGGACCAGCAACTGCTTGGTCATCTGGGCCAGGGAGATCAGGGCCAACTGTGGACCGGAATACTCCAAAACCATGGCTTCGTGGATCATGGTCAGTTCCAGGTGGGTGTCCGGGTTGTCCACCGGCAGCCGCCCGGTTTCGGCCAGCGACACGATCAGGCCCGCCCCCAGGCCGAAGAACCGGACGACGCTCGCCGGCGTGGCCGATGCGGACGCCGCCACCAGGGCCGGCCAAGCGGTACTGCGGGCAAGGACCATCCACGGCAGGGCGAGGGCAAACAACGCGGGCTCGACCAGGGCGCCCACGGTGCTTTCGCGGCTGCTGCCCAGCCCGCCGAACGGGGTGCCCGTGTCCAAGCCGGCCAGGCTGACCACATAACGCTCCATCGCCAGCAGGCCGACAACGACGATGAAGTCCCCGCCCCAACCGAGGGGTGCGGGACTCCAGAGGAGCGGCACGGACAGGCATGCCGCCACGACGATGCCCAGGGCCAGGCGCGGCGCCGCGACGAAGACCCAGGATGCCGGCTGCGGCCGGATGTCCTGCCGCCGCCACAGCTTGGCCAGGGTGAAGTACGGCTGGAGGACCCCCGGTCCGTGGCGCCCCTGCAGAACGGCCTTGACTCGCTGGATCAGTCCGTGGATCAACGGGGCCACCAGGAGCACCGCCAGGGCCTGCGCCACCGCCGCGCCCCACACTGCCACGCCCGCGCCCCCATCAACGAACGAATGTGAGCAGCAAGACCAAGGTGACCAAGATGTAGCCGAGGTAGAGGCGCAGGGAACCGGACTGCAACCGCCGGCCGCGCCGGGCCAGCGCCAGCACGCCGGCCCGCAACGGGGCGTAGGCGTAGCGGTCAAAGATCGGGGTGATCCCCCCCTCGTACTCCACGCGGGTCCGGAAGAAGGGATGGACCGCCGACTCCACCTGTACCGAGCGCACCGGGCGGTAGATCAGGCCGAACACCTGACGGAACGGCTTGGCGTAGGCGGTCGCCGAATACTGGCTCGGCAGGCCGATCTCCCCGCCGCAGGCCCAGGGGGCGCGCACCTCCGGAGCCGGGCGCGACCGCCGCCCGGCGGCCAGGGCCACGGTGACGAGCACGGCGACGGCGAGCGCGGTCGCCGCGAAGGCCCCCGGTCCGATCCGCGCGCCTCCCCAGGGCAGGGCGACGAGCACGGCGGTTGTCCCAGTGCCGGGGAGGGCGGTCCCCGTGTGCAGCACGGCCGCGGCCACAGCCGCGAACGGGGCGGCGACGACCCCGGGCAGCAGCCCCAGGCCCAGGCACAACCCGGCGAGGATCAGGGCCGGCACGTACATGGCCGGCGGCACCTCCCGCGAGCGGGCGGCGTGCTCGGTGCGCGGCCGTCCCAGGAGGCCCACGCCGCTGACCTTGACGAAGCAGGCCGCCGCGAGACCGCCGGTCAAGGCCAGGGCCAGCACTCCGGCGAAGGCGCACAGCGCCAGCAGCGGTCCGCCCTCGGCGGCGAGGTGCACCAGCGACTGGTAGGTCAGCCACTCGCTGACGAAGCCGTTGAAAGGAGGGAGCCCCGAGATCGACGCCGCGGCCACCAACATGGAGATGGCGCTCCAGGGCATGCGCGCCAAGAGCCCGCCCATCCGGTCCAGGTTGCGTCCGACCCCGGCGTATTGCACGGACCCCGCGTCCAAAACGAGCGCCGTCTTGAACAGCGCGTGGTTGACCGTGTGGTAGAGCGCGGCCACCAGCGCAACGAGGGAAAGCAGGGCCAGGTGCGCGTGCTGCCCGATCAGCGCGACTCCGAGCCCCATCGCGATGATGCCCACGTTCTCGACGCTGTGGTAGGCCAGCAGGCGCTTGAGGTCGTGCTCCATGAGGGCGTAAAGCACCCCGAGCACCGAGGACAGCAGCCCCAGGCCGAGCACCAGCAACCCCCACCAGAGCGGTCCGGGGCCGAGGACCGTGAAGCCGACAAGGATCAGACCGTAGACGGCCACCTTGAGCATGACACCGGACATCAGGCCGGAGACGTGACTCGGCGCCACCGGATGTGCGCGCGGCAACCAGACGTGCAGCGGCACGAGCGCCGCCTTGCTGCCGAAGCCGAGCAGGATCAGCACGAAGATCGCGGAGCGAAGGCCGAGGGCCAGCGTGGGTGCCGCGCCGGCCCACACGGCGAAGTCCATGGATCCGGTGGCGTTGGTCAGCAGCAGGAACGCCGCCAGCAGGCAGACGGCGCCGGCATGGGTCATCACCAGGTAGACGTACCCGGCCCGCACCACCTCGGGCCGTTCCCCGTCGGTCAGCACCAGGGCGTAGGAGGTCAGCGACATGGCCTCCCAGGCGATCAGGAAGGCGGCGAGGTCCGCCGCCAGGGGGACCAGGGTCATCGACAGCACAAACAGGGGCGTCAGGGTCAGGACCGCCCGGCGCTTGGCCGCGGGGAAGTGCGCGACGTAGGCGCCCCCGTACACGGACGCCAGGGCCGCGACGACGCTGATCAGCAGCACGAACAGCGCGGAGAGCGGCGGGATGCCCAGGCGGAGGGCGAACGGGGCCGGGCCCAGCGGCAGGCGCACGTCCAGGCGCGCCCCAAGGAGCGCCAAGACCGCCAGGGCGCCGAAGGCTGCTCCGCCCGCCAGCGCGGGCAGCGTGCCGAGACGGCCGTCAGGCCGGAACGCCCCCAACAGCGCAGCCAGGCCGTACGCGCCCAGACCGGACAGCAGCAGCCAGGTCACGGGCGCACCCCCCCGGAGGACGGGCCGCCGTCGACCGGCCGGGTGCGCCGCTTGCGTGGGGGGGCCGGTAGCCGCTGATCGTCGTCGGCCGCCAGGACCGTCTGCATGGAATCGACCCGGTGGCTGAAGACCTCGCGGAGGGCATCCAGGATCGCGAAGACCTCGGGGTCCCGCACGCTGTAGAGCACGCTGAGCCCCGTCTTCCGCGCCGTCACGATGCCGGCGTTGCGCAGCACGGCCAGGTGCTGGGAAATGTTCGCCACGTCCGAATCGACCTGGGCCTGCACCTCTGCCACCGCGGCCTCGCCCTGGCGCAGAATCTCCAGCGTGCGAATGCGCACCGGGTGCGCCATGGCCTTGAGGTAGTCGGCCTTGAACCGCTGCAACTCCCCGACCAGAGGGTGCCCCTCCCCGCCACGCGGGCCGGATCGACCCGCCTCTTCCGGACGACATCATGGGACTGCCTAGCATTTTCGTCAAGTAGCTAAGCAGCGATATAGCGGCATCCTACTCCACGCCCTCTGGTGGGACCGAGGGGGGGCGGAGGCGCGGCCCCCCGCGCGGGCAGGGCCCCCAGCCCCCTCCTGGATTACATCGCCACCCTCCAGGCGGCCCCCCGCGCGGGCAAGGCCCCCCCGTGCCTGGGTCCGGTGCGCCGGGGGGTGGGGGGCCTGCGCCCCGCCCTCCCGCCCCGCAGGGGGGCGCCCGGGGCCGCAGAAGAGGCAACACCCGGGGCACGTTGACCGGCCGGCCGCCGCGCCGCGGCGGCAGCCCAGGGATCGAGGCCTCGCGGGGCGCTGCACCCCGGGGGGGGTGCGCCCGGGATACGGGCGCACCGTCGCCGCCCGTTTGTCCGAAGTGGCTGAAGTGGTGGACGCCGGCATGGTCGATACGCCCGATGCGGGCCGCCGGGCGGGTGAGCGGCTGGCGCGGGCCGGCGTGGACCTGACGGTCATCCACGTGGCCACCTACGCCGCCTCCGCCCAGGTCGTCCCCCTGGTCCAGCGCGCCGGTGCCC
>DAHWHV010000343.1 GCA_027335545.1 Clostridia bacterium | reverse complement strand
CCTGCCGCGGCCGCGCCCGTCAGGGCGGCGCACAGGTCGCGCGCCTCCCGGAAACGCGCCTGCGCGGGGGCCTGGCGGGCGGCGCGCTCCAGCGGGCCCAGGGCACCGACGCCGCCGGCCCGGTTGAGGACCAGCCCGAGGTGGTAGGGAAAGCGGGGGTCATCCGGCGCCAGTTCGATCGACGCCCGCAGGTCCGCGGCGGCGGCCGGCACCTGCGCGGCGGCCAGGGCACGGCGCAGCAGGGCTTCGGCCTGCGCCGGCCGGGCCTGCGGCAGGGCGCAGTTCTTCCAGGCCGCCAGCGCCCCCGACCAATCGCGGCGCGCAAAGGCGGCCAGGCCCGCCTCCCAGCGGCGGAGGTCCGCGGCGGGATCGGAGCGCGACGGCGCGGCTGCGGGCCGCCCCTTCCCCACCTGCGCCAGCCGGACCCGGTCCTTCCTGCCCGCCTTGCCCTTGGCCATGCTGCCTCCCTGGGCGTGGTCCCAACGCCGCCCCACAGCCGTCCAACCCCCCCAAACCCTACATGGCGGTGCCGTCGGAGACAACCCGCCAGGGGCCAATGGGTGTGCTGCGGACTCAGAACCGGCGGGACCGCGGACGCCCGGGTTGGCGGGTGCGCGGCCCGGCGCACGCGGACGGTCCGCGGTGCGCCACCCGCCCTTCGGCTGCCCCAGCGGCGGGCGCACGCGGAGGACCCCCGCAGACGCCGCGGCGGTGAGGCGGCACGGGTCCCTGCCCGGGGTCTGGGACGGGTGCCTGGGACACGGTCCGGTCCTGCCGGATGCACCGGGCCGGGGCGCCCCAAACCCACCGGCGCAGCCGCGCAGGCGCAAGCACCGCGACACCGCCGGCCGGGCTGGCCGGCACGGCGCCTGCCGGGTTAGAGGGAGACCTCGGCAAGAAGGCAGGAGGACCCGCGCGAACCGGAGCGAACGGGGCCAGAGCAGGGTCGCCCCCCCCCGGGGGGGACAGCGCATCGCCCGCGGAGGCCCCCGTCCCGCGGGCAGACCGCGGGGAGCGGGCCAGCCAGGGGTGGTCGGCCGATCGTTCATGCTGCCCTCCGGCGGGGGGGCGGGTCGGCAGGGCGGAGGAGCCGGTCTGCGGCGCCGCTGGCCCCTGCGCACCGGCCGCGCCGCAGCGGGAGTCGCGAAGCGGCAAGCCGGGCGCGTAGGGGGCGCGAACGAAAGGGCCTCCGGAATGGGCCTCCGGAAGGCCTCCCGGAGAGGCGCGGAGGGGCCCCGAGGCGGGCACGAGGAGCCTCCGAGCGGCCGGAACGGGCGCAGCGGACGGGCGCAGCGGACAGGCCCGAGAAGAAAGGAACGGAGCGCCTTGAAGAAGGGCATCTGCTACGGCTGCGTGCCGCGTGGCGAGGCCTTCCCGGACCGCCTGGCGGCCGCGCACGCCGCCGGGTACGCCGGCATCGAGTTGACCTTCGCCAAGCCGGGAGAGGGCCCGCTGCACCAGGGCGCTACCCGGGCCGAGGTGGAGGCCGTGCGCGCCGAGGTGGCCCGCGCGGGGTTGGAGGCGCCGAGCACCATGTGCGGCGCCGTCCTCGCCGGGTCCTCGCTGCTGGACGCCGACGCGGCGGTGCGCGCCCGGGGGGCCGAGAACCTGCGTCAGGCGCTGCAGCGGGTGGCCTGGCTCGGGGCCGATACCATGCTGGTGCACCCCGGCCAACTGCAGCCCCACGTCCCCTACGACCGGGCCTTCGACGCCCTGCTCCAGCTCCTCTTGGACCTGCGTCCCGCCTGCGAGGCCACGGGGGTCGGCCTCGCCGTGGAGAACGTCTGGAACCGCTTCCTGCTCAGCCCGCGGGAGATGCGGGAGTTGGTCGATGCGGTCGACCACCCGTTGATCGGCGCGTACTTCGACGTCGGCAACGTCCTGCTGTTCGGCTTCCCTGAGCAGTGGGTCACCATCCTCGGGGCGCGCATCCGCCGCGTCCACGTCAAGGACTTCCAGCGCGCGGTGGGCACGGGCAGGGGGTTCTGCCAACTCCTGGACGGGGACGCGAACTACCCGGCCGTGATGGCCGCGCTGCGCGCCGTGGGGTACGACGGCTACCTGACCTCGGAGGTCGGCAGCGACTTCGAGGAGACCTCGCGCCGCCTGGACCGCATCCTGGGCATGTGAGCGCGCGGGGAGTGGCCAGCCGACCAGCGCGCGGTGGCCCGCGGGGGCGAGGGCCGCGGGGGTCGCCCGCCGGACCGCCTCAGCCCCGCCCCCGCCCCGGCCAGCGGAGCCAGAGACTTGGGGGGTGCCAACGATGCCCGCCCGCCAGCGGCCGAACCTGCTGCTGATCACCACGGACCAGCAACGGGGCGACTGCCTCGGTTGCGCCGGACACCCCGTGCTGGAGACGCCTTACCTCGACCAGTTGGCCGCCGAAGGGGTGTACTTCCGCCACGCGTACTCCGCCGTGCCGGCCTGCACGCCGGCGCGGGCGGCGATCCTCACCGGGATGGACCAGTGGCACCACGGCCGGTTGTGTATGACCGGCGCGGACGCGCTGGAGTTCCCGGCCACCCTGCCGGGGGAATTGGCACGCGCGGGGTACCAGACCGAGGGCGTGGGCAAGATGCACTTCCACCCACAGCGCCGCCTGTACGGCTTCCACCACCTGGTGCTGGACGAGAGCGGCCGGCGCTTCGGGCGCTTCGTCAGCGACTACCACCGCTGGTTCGACGAGCACCGCGCAGGGGCGTACGGCTACCGGGACCACAGCCTCGACTGGAACTCCTGGATGGCGCGCCCCTCGCACCTGCCGGAGCACCTCCACCCCACCCACTGGACGGCCAGCGAGGGCATCCGCTTCCTGCAGCAGCGCGACCCCAGCCGCCCCTTCTTCCTCTGGCTCTCCTTCGCCCGGCCCCATTCCCCCTACGACGCGCCCCAGGTGTACTGGGATATGTATGCCAACCACCCCGACCTGCCGCCGCCTTGGCGCGGGGATTGGGCGGAGCCCTTCGCGCGGCGCGTGGCGGACGTCAACGCGCCGTTCACCCAGCGCTCGGAGGCCGAGGTGCGGCGGGCGCGCGCCGGTTACTACGGGAACATCACCTTCATCGACCACCAGATCGGCCGGGTCCTCTATGAACTGCAGCACTGGGACCGGGCGGAACTGGACAACACCCTCATCCTCTTCACCTCCGACCACGGGGACATGCTCGGCGACCACCACCACTGGCGCAAGACCTACGCCTACGAGGGCTCGGCCCGGGTGCCCCTGATCTGCCGCTGGCCCCGCTCCTGGGAGTTGCCGCGCGGCCAGGCCGTGGACGCGGTCGTGGAGTTGCGCGATGTCATGCCGACCCTCCTGGAGGCGGCGGGGATCGACCCCCCACCCTCGGTGGATGGCCGGAGCCTCTGCGCGGCGGCGCGCGGGGAGCCGTGGCGGGAGTTCGTGCAGGGGGAGTACACCTCGTGCTACCGGCACGATCAGGGGATGCAGTTTGTGACCGACGGCCGGGAGAAGTTCATCTGGTTCCACCACACTGGGCAGGAGCGCCTCTTCGACTTGGTGGCCGACCCTGGCGAGTGCCGCGACCTGGCCGCGCTCGGGGCGGCCCGACCCCGTCTGGAGCACTGGCGGTCGGTCTTGGCGGGGATCGACGAGCGGCGCGGCGACCCGCGGGGCCAGGGGGGGCGCCTGGTCGTCCAGGAGCGGGCCCTGACCCTCTCCCCCTTCTACCAGCGTTGGAAGGAGGCCGCGGCGGCCATCGACCACGGGGCGCGGGAGTAGCGCAGGGCGCTCGGCGCCTGCGCGCGCGGCCGATCAGGCCCCGTCCGGGGAGAGGGCCACGGCCTTGCTGCGGCCGCCCCTCGGATCCAGGCCGATGAACACGCCTGCCCCTCCCCCACGCGCCCGGCTGCGGGAGACATCCCGCCTCCGCGCCGGCTCCGGCCCTGGCCCAGGGCCCCTGGGCCGCGTGGCCCCGGTCAACTTCTGCGGGGTCAGCGCGAAGCCTCTGCCGAGTCGGCTCGGCTGGCCCCCCGCGCGGGGGGTTGGGGGCGGCGTCTCTCGCGGCGGCGTCCCGGGGCGCCCGGCGCTACGCGGCTGTCCGGGAACCGACGCGGGCGCGGTGCCCGTCGACGGACGGGGCCGGGTGCGCAACCCGGATGCCCGCCGCGGCCGCCCGCCCGCCGGGTGCGCTTCGAGAAAGGGGTGCGGTGAAAGTGAAAGTCCGGTTCGTGCGCGTGACTGCATTGGCTACGGCGGTGAGCCTGGGGGCGCTCGGTCTCGCCGCCGCCCCGGCGTTGGCCGCCAGCTACGGGGCGACGACCACGACCGGAGCCGGGGCGACGGCGGGCACCGCAACGACGGGCTCCACCGCGACCACGGGCTCGACGGGGTCCACCGCGACCACCGGGTCCGGCGGGTCGACCGGCACCACGGGGTCCACCGCGACCACCGGGTCCGGCGGGTCGAGCGGGTCCGCGGCGACCACCGGCTCCAGCGGGTCCACGGGCACGACGGCGACCACCAGTTCCAGCGGGTCCACCGGCTCCAGCGGGTCCACGTCAGCCGGCACATCCTCTTCCCCGTCTTCCTCTTCTTCCTCCTCCGGCTCCTTGCCGAAGACCGGCTCGGGCCCCCTGCCAGAGGTCGCCGGGGCGGCGCTGCTGGCCGCCGGGGCGAGTATGCTCCTGCTGCGGCGCAGGCCGTCGTCGGCGGGGCGCTGAGCCTTCCCTGAGCGGGAGGCGCGGGGGGCCCTGGGCCTCCCGCGCCTGCGCTCCCGTGCGCTGCGGCCCGGGCCCGCCTGCGGTTGCGGCGCTCCGGCCGCGCCCCTTCTACCGCAAGCCCCAACTGGCCGAGGGCGGACGCGGACGCGGCGACCAGCACTTCGCCCTGTGGGCCTTCTGGCCGAAGGCCCCCTCCGCAAGGACGCCACCCTGGCGCGCGGAGAGCCCCAGGAGGAGGACCTGCGCAGGAGCCGAACCGCTGGCTAGAGACCGGGCGGGGGCGCCGGGTCGCCCCGGGGTCGGACCACGCAGCGCCGAGCCTTCCCGCCTCGTCCACCGGCCTCCCCGGGGGGTGAGGGCCGGGCCTGGCGCACCGGGTCGAAAGCGGAGAGGGGACAAGCCGGTGCCGCTCCATGAGGTCCCGACTGGCCCCCGGCCGGACGACGACGCCACCGGGCGGGCCGCCCGCCTCGCGCCGACCCCCGGGCTGCAGCGGCAACTGGAGTTCCTCCTGGAGATCGACCGGCTCAAGACGGTCTTGCGGCAGACGTTGCTCCTGGACGGTTCGCGCCGCGAGAACGATGCCGAGCACTCCTGGCACCTGGCCATGATGGCCCTGGTGCTGGCGGAGCACGCCGCCGGCCCCCTGGACCTGGGCCGGATGCTGCAACTGCTGCTGGTCCACGACGTGGTGGAGATCGACGCCGGCGACGCCTTCGCCTACGACGAGGCCGCACGGCGCGCCAAGCCGGCCCGCGAGGCTGCCGCCGCGGCCCGCCTCTTCGGGCTGCTGCCGCCCGCCGACGGCGCGCGCCTGCACGCCCTGTGGGCGGAGTTTGAGGCGCGCCGCACGCCGGAGGCGCGCTTCGCCGCCGCGCTGGACCGCCTGCAGCCGCTCCTGCACAACTTCTGCACGGCCGGCGCCAGTTGGAAGGCGCACGGCGTGACGCGCGAACAGGTCCTGGCCTGGAACCGCCCCTGCGTCGGCGCGGCCCCGGCGCTGTGGGAACTGACGCTGCGGCTGATCGACGAGGCGGTGGCGCGCGGCTACCTCGCCGCGGACTGAGCCGTCGAACCGACCGTGCTCGTGCCGTAGCGCTGCAAGAGCCTCTGCCAGAGCAGTGGCGCCTGGAAGGCCGCCTTCGGCCCCACGCCCAACGAGCGCCAGCGGACGTGGTGGCGCTCGCGGGCGGCGGCGCGGCGGGCGGGAGCCGGGCCCGCGGGGGCCAATGGTCCCCGGGTGAGCCAGCCGCCGCGGGCGCTGGCCGCGCGAAAGGAGTGCTCCCCCATGCGTGTGCTGGTGACCGGTACCGCCGGCAAGGTCGGCCGCTTCACGGCGCGTGAACTGGCCGCCGCCGGGCACGAGGTGGTGCACACCGACTGCCGGCCCCCGGCCGAGGCCGTCCCGGGCCGCTTCCTGTTGGCGGACCTCGCCGACTACGGCCAGACGGCGGACGTCTTCGCCCAGTTCCGCCCCGAGGGCCTCTGCCACATCGCCGCCAACCCCAGCCCCGGGGGCCATCCGCGCCACCAGGTCTTCGCCAACAACACCCTCTCCGCCTACCACGTCCTGCAAGCCGCCGGGGACAGCGGCTGCCGGCGGGTGGTGTATGCCAGCAGCGAGATGGCGACCGGATGGCTGACCACCGACCGCCTGCCCCCCCGCCTGCCGTTCGCGGAAGAGGACCGTGTCCCCTCGCCCAACGCGTACGCCATGAGCAAGTACCTGAGCGAGGTCATCGCCGACGGTCTGGCCGCCCGCTATCCGGCCACGGCCTTCTGCGGGTTGCGCCTGAACAACATCATCGTGCCCCCCGCCGGGTATGTGGCGATGGCCGCGCAACGCGAGCGCTTCCCGGAGGGTGCGGGGAACTTCTGGAGCTACCTGGACGTGCGCGATGCGGCCACGGCCTTCCGCGCGGCCCTGGAGGGCTCCAGCGGCGGCCACGAGGTCTTCCTGGTCGCCGCCGCCGACACGCGCCTGACCCTCCCCATCCAGGAGGCCGTCCGCCGCGTCCATGGTGACCGCACCCCTCCCTTCGCCCCTGGGCACGGGCCGCACCAGTCGGTGTTCGACTGCGGCAAGCTTGAGCGCTTCTTCGGCTGGCGGCCGCGCCACAGCTGGCGCGACGAGGGCTGAGCGGGCCGGAGGTGCCTGGGGGCGCGGAGACGGGGGCCGTGCCGACGGGGTGACGCAGGTCCGCGGCCCCCGCAGGAGCCTGCGCGGGCCGCGAGATCGCACCGGCCGCCGCAGGGACCCGCGGCGGGCGGCCGAAGGACGGGGCGCGCAGATGGAGTTGGGGGTGGGTTGGGATGGAGTATCGGAGGCTGGGCCGCACCGGCCTGAAGGTGTCCGCCCTGTGCGTGGGCTGCTGGCGCATGGGGGGCGACCAGACCGACGAGGCCACGTCGCTGCGGGTGCTGGAGGCCGCCCTGGAGGGCGGGGTCAACTTCATCGACACGGCCGACGTGTACACCGGCGGCCACAGTGAGCGGATCGTCGCCAAGGTGCTGCAGGGGCGGCGGTCGGAGGTCGTGCTGGCGACCAAGTTCCGCGGGCGCTCGGGGAGCGGGCCCAACGGGGAGGGGGCCTCGCGCAAGCACATCTTCGAGGCCTGCGAGGCGAGCCTGCGGCGCCTGGGGACCGACTACATCGACCTCTACCAGATCCACGGCTGGGACGGCTCCACCCCGCTGGAGGAGACGATGCGGGCCCTGGACGACCTCGTCCGCGCCGGCAAGGTCCGCTACATCGGCTGCAGCAACTTCTCGGCGCTGCAGATCTGCCGGGCCCTCTGGGCCGCGCAGCGCCAGGGCGGGGCCGCCTTCGACTCGGTGCAGCCGCGCTACAACCTGCTGGACCGGGCCCCCGAGGCCGAGTTGCTGCCCTTCTGCCAGGAGATGGGGATCGGCTGCATCAACTACTCCCCCTTGGCCGGAGGGCTCCTCACGGGTAAGTATCGCCGCGGCCAGGAGCCCCCGGCCGGCAGTCGGGCCGCGCGCGAGGAGCGCTTGCGTCGCCGCCTGGACGACCCGACCCACGACCGGCTCGAGCGCCTGGGGGCCTACGCCCGGGACCGGGGGCGGACCATTGGCCACCTGGCCCTGGCCTACCTGCTGGCCCAGCCGGTCGTCTCCTCCCCGATCATCGGGGCGACCAGCGTCGCGCAATTGCAGGAGAGCCTGGGAGCCGTCGAGTGGAAGCTGACTCCCGAGGAGGTCGCCGAGGTCCGCGAACTGGCGGGGTGAGGTGGTGCGGGGGTGCGGGGGCGTCGGCCCCGCACCACGCCCAGGAGTCGTCCGCGCAACCACTATCGGCAGTGGGACCGCGAGGAACGCAGGCCACAGCATCCGGCAGACGGTATGGACCAAGCGGCCGGTTGCCGCACCGCCCTGGGCCGGCCCGGGCCAAGTTGGTCCTTGACGGCCATCGGCCCGCCCCCTATGCTGGCCGGGGCCTGGGGTTCCGGCCGGTCGCCCCCTGGGCGGGGCTCGTTCGACCGCACCGATCGGCCGCACCATAGTGAGGGGCGATGGGGCTCGCCGCCGTTCTGCCTTTCTGGCAGTGATAGCTCCTACCTGTTGTTCCAGGTAGGGGCTTGTCTTTTTCCCGGCAGGCACCCCTGCCGCGGTGGCCGAAGTGCCTGGTGCACGGCGGGCGCCGGGGAGGTGCCGCTGGGGCGTCGCCCCGTGTGGTGCCCGCGTGCGGCGTCACGCACGGGCCGGCGTGCCTGCGGGGGGCGTGATGCAGGGCGCG
>DAHWHV010000340.1 GCA_027335545.1 Clostridia bacterium | reverse complement strand
CGCGCCCTGGCGGCGGCGCTGCGCGCCGGGCGCGTCACGCCCTGGGACTTCGTGCCCCCGGCCGAGCCGCCCCGCTACGTGCGGGGCGAGACCGTACCGCAGGCGGCCCGGCGCTGGCACCTGCCGGTACCGCCGGGCATCTGAGGTCGTCGCGGGCGGGCGTGGTGTGCTCTCGCCGGCGCCAGAGCCCACGCCTCCCGGTCCGAGGGCGCCGCGCGGCCGGGGGGGCGCGGCCCCCGGCCGGTGGTCCCAGGCGCCCGGCGGCGCAAGCCGGCTACGGGGCCCTCACGCGGGGGCGGACGGCTCCGGCGGTGCCGGCCGCGGGGCGGATGCGCGTGGGCCCGCACCCCGCGCCTGGCGGCGTCCGACCACCCCGGCAGCGGCGATGCGTCGGCAGGACTCCGGAGCGGAATGCGAAATGCCCCGCCAGTGTTATGACACGGCCGCGGGGCTCGCTTGCATGGCCCCTCCCAGGGCTGTAGGGGGGGCCGCCCGCCGTCGCGGTGGCCCGGGGCACGCGTGGTGCCGCGGCTGCCGCAGTGCGCGGGCTGGGTGCCGGAGCGCCCGCAGGGACGCGGCCGAACGTCGCCGGGGAGGTGTCGCATTGCCCGAGGCGCCGCGCAGAGCCTCACGCCCCAACTACATCGTCCTGCTCACCGACGACCAGGGGTACGGGGACCTCTCCTGTATGGGCGCGACGGACTTCGTCACGCCCCACCTCGATGCCCTGGCGGGACGTGGTGTCCGCTTCACCGACTGGTACTCGAATTCGCCGGTCTGCTCCCCCTCCCGGGCTTCGTTGCTGACGGGGCGCTACCCGGGCAACGCCGGGGTGCGCGCGATCCTGGCCGGCCACCGCACGGCCTCCGGCCTCCCGCCCGGTGTGCCCACGCTGGCCTCCGCTCTGCGGGAGCAGGGCTACCGCACGGCCATGTTCGGCAAGTGGCACCTGGGGCTGACGGAGGGGTGTCGCCCCGAGGACCACGGGTTCCAGCAATCCTTCGGCTTCCTGGCGGGCTGCATCGATTACTACTCGCACATCTTCTATTGGGGCCAGGGGCGGGGGCACGACCCGCTCCACGACCTCTGGGAGAACGGCCGCGAGGTCTACGCCAACGGACGCTACTTCACTGAGCTCATCGCCGAGCGCGCGGTGGACTTCATCCGCGCCACGGCGCCTGGGCCCGACCCCTTCTTCCTCTATGTGCCGTTCAACGCTCCCCACTACCCGCTGCATGCCCCCGCCGAGTACGTGGACCGCTTTCGCGCCCTGCCCCCGGACCGGAGGATCATGGCCGCGATGCTCAGCGCCGTGGACGACGCCGTCGGTCGCATCGTGGCGGAGCTGCAGCGGCAGGGGGTGTTGGAGGACACCTGCATCTTCTTTCAGAGCGACAACGGCCCCTCGCGCGAGACGCGCAACTGGCTGGACGGCCGCCAGGACCCCTATTACGGCAGCACGGCCGGGGCCCTGAAGGGGCACAAGTTCAGCCTTTACGACGGCGGCATGCGGGTGCCGGGCATCCTCTCCTGGCCGGGCCGGGTGCCCGCTGGGCGGGTGCTGCGGGACATCGGCGCGGCCATGGACATCTTCCCGACCTTCCTGGGGGCGGCCGGGGGGGACCCCGGCCGCTACGAGCTCGACGGCAGCGACCTCCTGCCCCTGCTGACCGCGGGGGCGCCCTCCCCGCACGCCGACCGTTGCCTCTTCTGGGAGATGGGCAAGCAGACCGCGGTGCGCCGCGGGCGGTGGAAGCTCGTGCTGGGGGGGCAGCTGGTGGAGGGGGCGCCCCCCGAGGACGCGGTGCACCTGGCGGACCTCGAGGAGGACATGGGGGAGCGGCACAACCTGTGCGCGGCGCAGCCGGCCGTGGTGGCCGAGCTGCGGGAGGCGGCGGAGACCTGGCGTGCGGGCATCGAGGCGCGTTGGGAGGGGGAGTGGCAGCACGGGGCCCCCGGCGGAACCACGGGGAGGCCGTAGGGGCGGCCGCCGGGGGGGGGCGGCTGCGCGGCGGACCCGCGGCGATCCCCGACCCGGTCGGCGCCGCCGGGCGCGGGCGGGGGACGCCCCTG
>DAHWHV010000332.1 GCA_027335545.1 Clostridia bacterium | reverse complement strand
AACACGGCCCTGGGCGTATCGATCGGCCGGCACGGACCAGCCGGGCGAACCACCCACGGTGGCAGCGCGAAGCGCACCGCCTCCGGGTGCCGTTCCCACCACCACTGGTGGAGTACACGCTCCACGGCTTCCTCCGGGGTCTCGCAGTCTGCGACGCAGAACCGGCTTCCGAACTCGGGGGCGGGGGGCGGCTCCAGTTGCACCATGCGCACGACGGGACGGCGGTGGAAGTGGCGCAGGCGCAACGCCCGGCACGCCTGCGACGTCGCCAGCCGCCGGAGGGAGGCCAGGGCTTGATCCAGGTCGTCGTTGAGGATCAGGTCGTCGCAGGCGTGCGCCAGGCGCATCTCCATCGCCACCCGATCCAGCCGTCGTTGCAACTCCGCCCCCGGCAGCGGCGCGCGGGCCAGGATGCGTTGGCGCAAGCCGTTGGCGTCCGACGGGGTGACGAAGACGGTTGTGACGTCCGTTGGCATCGCCGCCTTGATCTTGAAAGCCCCGAGGATGTCGGCCGAGGTGATGCCGCTCCGGCCGGCGGTGAGCACCGCTTCCAGGCGCCGACGCGACGACCCGTAGCGGAAGCCGTGGACGGACTGCCACTCCAGGAATCCGCCCTGGGCGAGACAGCGGGCGAACTCCGCCTCGGAGGCGAAGTGGTAGTCGGTTCCCTCCCGCTCGCCGGGGCGGGGCGGGCGGCTGGTGGTCGAGGGGACGAACTGGAATCCGCCGTCCCCACCAGGGCCGGTGATCGCGCGCGCCAGGGTGGTCTTGCCTCCCCCGCTGGGACCGACGAGCAGGTAGACGTGCCCGCGCCCCGCCTGTGACCCGGGGGGGGAGGGTGGCCCGAGGGTCACAGGCCGGCTCGCCGCCCGACCCTCGCGGCTTCAGCGACGCGCACCCGCACGGTTCCTTCGCCTCCCCGACGCCACCGGCTCCAAAGGGTCCCTGGCGACACGCCCCCTGGAGGCGTTCCCCCGCGCATCCCGCTCCCGCTGGCGCGACCATCGTAAGCGTGGTGCGCGGATGCCGTCAAACACGCGCTGGGGGCTCGCGGGTCGGCGAGCCCCCAGCGGGCCACCATGAGGGCGACGACCCACCGTGCGGCGGTAGTGGTACGCCTTCCGTGCGGTGCCGTGCGGTGCCGTACGATGCCGTGCGATGCCGTACAATAGCGAACGCAGAACGAAGGCGGCAACGGCGGGCACGTGGTGCGGCCGCCCCGCCGGGCGGTTCCGCGGGACCTGCCCAGCCCCGCCGGCGGTGGGGTCGCCCGGACCCTCTCGCCCGCTGGGGGGAGCCCGCACCGCACCGCCAGGGGAACGCCAAGGGGGATGGCCATGGATCGCGAGCGTGCGCACCGTCTCTGGCAGGGCACCTTGGATTTGGGACCGCTGGCTGCCGATGCGCCCAGTCGCGCACGGCTCCAGGCCCTGTGGCGGGCGGCGGACGTCCCCGCGGGCGAGGTCGACCGGCTCCTGGCCGCCCTGCCCCTGGAGGCCGGGGATCTGGAGCGCCGGCACCGGGTGGTGCGCGAGACGCGCCGCTGGATCCGCGGAGCCGGGTTCGACCCCGATCTCCTGTCCACCCCTGCCGCCGGTATGCGGGGGCTCTGACGGGAGCGGCGCGCCGCCGCCGTAGCGAGGTGCGCGGCGGGGGATGCGGGCCGACCCCGTCCCCCACGGTGGGACCGTCCCCGGCGAGGGGTTCCCGGCGAAGGGAGGAAGGGGCGTGTCAGAAACGAGCCTCCCGCTTGGTGCCGCCGTCGATCTGCCGCGGTCGCTGTGGGCGCAGATGATCGGCCAGGCGAGGGCGGAAGCCCCCTACGAGGCCTGTGGGGTCGTGGCGGGTGACTCCACCGGGGCGGCCCTCCGCTATCATCCCCTGCGCAATGTGGCGGGGCGCCTGGATTGGTTCGAGCCGGATCCGATCGACCTCCTGCACGTGACCATGGCCCTGGACGATGCCGGCGAATGCCTCTGGGCCATCTATCACTCCCACCCCCACTCGCCCGCGCGGCCGTCGCCAAGCGATATCGAGGGTGCCGCCTATCCGGACAGCCTCTACCTCATCGGTTCCCTGCTGGAGCCCGAGCACCCGGTGCTGCGCGCCTTTCGGATCGCCCACGGGGGGATCACCGAGGTCCCCCTGCGCCTGGTCGGGGACTGACCCCGCGCGCGGCACCAGGGGGCCCGCCGCCCCACCAGGCCGGGGTCGGGGT
>DAHWHV010000326.1 GCA_027335545.1 Clostridia bacterium | reverse complement strand
GGCGGGCGGCGCGCGGGCGGGAGGCGCGGACGACCCCGCCTCACGGGCCATCCGCTACCAGGACATTGGCGGCCTCGGGGCCCAGATCCGAACGGTTCGGGAGAATCTGGAGCTGCCGATCCGTCACCCCGAGCTGTTCGTCCGTCTCGGCATCGAGCCCCACCGTGGCATCCTCCTCTTCGGCCCCCCGGGGACGGGCAAGACCCTGTTGGCCCGGGCCCTGGCCAGCGAGTGCGACGCATCCCTGCACGTCATCAACGGTCCGGAGATCATTTCGAAATGGCACGGGGAGTCCGAGGCGAACCTGCGGCGCGTCTTCGAGGAGGCCAGGGCCCAGGCCCCGGCGGTGGTGCTGATCGATGAGATCGACTCCATCGCGCCGGATCGCTCCCGGGTGCACCACAACCACGAGTCCGTGCTGGTCAGCCAACTGCTGACGCTGCTGGACGGACTGGTCGACCGGGGCGCGGTTGTGGTCGTCGCCACGACGAATCGACCGGAGTTGGTGGACCCCGCCGTGCGCCGCCCCGGGCGTCTGGACCTGCTCCTGGAGATCGGCCTGCCGGATCTGGAGGCGCGGCGGGACATCCTCCGCATCCACACGGGGCGCATGCCCCTGCACGAGCAGGTGGACCTCGGTGCGTTGGCCGGGGCGACCGACGGGTTCACCGGGGCCCACCTCACCTCGCTGTGCCGCGAGGCGGGGCTGGAGTGCATGCGCGCTGTGGTGGGCGTCGACGCCAGCGGCGCCCTTACCGTCGACGCCGCGGCCCTGGAGGGGTTGACCGTTCGACCCGAGCACTTCGCGGAGGCGCTGCGCGTGGTTGACGCCATGCGCGTGCGGGGCCAGGCGCGGCCGCGGTGATCAGCCGCGTCACGCGGCCAGGCCGTGGGGCGGTACCGCGGGCAGGGGCTCACGCCCGCGGGGCCGGTCGCAAGCGCACGCGCTCGGCCCGGGGCCGCCGGCGCCCGCCGGCCGTCTGCACGACGGCCATGCCGAAGGGCAGGCCAGCGAGGTCCGCCACGGTCCAGGGCCGGGCGGGGCGCGGGGGGAGCCAGCGCGAGACGGTGTGGGCGTCCGGTCCATCGCAGCGCAGGACGACGGTGGTGCGGGCGTTGGCGCGGATCGTCTCCTCCAGCGCCACCCCGCCGGCCTGCCGCAACTGGGCGAGGTTCTGGTGCGCCAGGACGGTCCCGACGTTGTAACCGCGCGCCAGGGCGAGGAATTCGGTGAACCCTGGTCCCGCGAAGTGCTGGAACTCGTCCAGGTAGACGAAGTGGGCGGGGCCGTCGGGGGCCCGCCCGTAGACCGCCGCCTGCAGGCTGGAGAGCAGGAAGCCGCCGAGCACATCGGCTTGGTGCAGCAGGCCGCCGAAAGGCAGGGTGGCCAGGAGGATGCCGCCCGTCGCCAGGCAGCGCGCCAAATCGATCTCCGCACCGGGTGCCTGGCCATCCGGGCAGAGGGCGCGGCGCAACAACGGCTGGCCGACCAGGCCGTCCAGGTCGTTCAACAGCCCCTGGAGGTGGCGGAGGCGTTCCTCGGGTCTCCAAGCGTCGAACACGCGCCGGAAATAAACGATGGCATCCGCATCGTCGCAGCGGGCCAACATCCCCTGGCGCAGGGCGGGGTCGAGCAGGAAGGTCCGCAACGCCCGCAGGTCCAGGGGCGTGCCCGTGGCCGCGAACACGGCGACGGAGTGGCGGATCACCCCCGCCGCCACGGCAGCGTAGTAGTCCGCGGCCGCAGAGGCGCTGCCGCGTCCCGCCTGCAGCGCGTAGACCAGGCGCTCGGCGCAGGCGGCGTCCGCACCCCGCAGGGGGTTCCAGCAGGCGCTGTCCGCCTGTCCCGGTTGCCACTCGCACACGGGGCGGCGGAGCCGCGCGGCCCAGGTGCGCGCCGCGCCGCAAAGTTCGCCGCCCTTGATTTCGATGACGGTCACGCCCGCCCCGGCCCGCAGGTCCTGCACGAGCAGGGGCGCCAGGACCGAGGTGGTCTTGCCGCTGCCGCTGGGCCCCACGCAATGGATGTGCCGCAGGCGCTCGGCGTGCCCGAGCGTGAGGGGTGTCCATGGGAACTCGGCGCGGCGGCCGACCCTGCAGCGGGGGCGGAGGGGGTACCGCCGGGCGAGGGTCCACGCCGCCCAGGCCAGGGCCACCACGAGCGCGGCCCCGAGGACCGGAGCCGCGAGGGGGCGCGGCGCCGGGGCCGCGTGTGGGAGGGCTCCGCGCCACGCCCGCGCGGCGAGCGCCCCGAGGAGGACGAGGCCACCGGCGGCATACAGCGGCCACCAGGGGGCCCCCCGCCCCCTGGCCCGGCGCGGCGGATCGAGCCCGAACGGGGCGGACATCCCAGGGTACGCCCCCTCCTCCACACGTTGGAGAGCCTGGGGATGCAGTGGCGCACGTACCGCGTGCCCCACTGCTCCTTGTGGTTGCAGGGCCCGCTGCCTTTCGCAGCCGCCACCCAGAGCCCGGCGGCGAGGTCGGCAGAGGGCAGAGGGATTGGCCTCCTCCCTCCTTATCGGGGGGCGGGGGCCCTGGAGAAAGGGGGGGCAGCGGCAGGGTGCGGCGGCGGGGGTGCGGCGGCGGGCAGATGCAGGGG
>DAHWHV010000317.1 GCA_027335545.1 Clostridia bacterium | reverse complement strand
TCCCTGCCAGGGCGGCCTCGCCGCCCCCCCTGGCGCGCCGCCCCAGGGGGGCGTTCGCCGGGAGGCTCGGGCAGCGCGGGGGCCCGGCCTCTCCGGCGAGCGCCATTGGGAGGACTCGATCAGTCCGCCACCTCGCGGTCGGTACCCCAGATTGGGAAGAAAGTACGACAACGGGCCCTGACATCCTGCCCGCCGACGCCACGGCCCAGGTACCACCGCCAGCGCGGCCCGCGCGCCACCGGGCGGGCCGCGCCGCACAAAACGCAAACGAGACTGCCTGATTCGGCAATGTCTGCCCGCCGGGGGTGTGGGAAACTCCACAAGGAGGGGCGCGGGTGCGCCGCCCTTCCGGTCTGTGCGTTCCGCCCCACGGGGCGGTCTGGCACCCACGCGGTGCCCGGTCCGATGTGGGTTTCTCCCTGGAGGAGGCAGGCCTTGTGGGGGTTTGTGCAGCGGGGGTTCCGGAGGGACCGGGGGCCCGCGCGGCGGGATTCCCGATCCGGGTGGTGCATCGCTGGCTGCCGACGGGGGAGCATGAGCACCCGCACGCCCATAGCTTCCCGGAATTCTGCCATATCGAATCCGGCCGGGGCCTCCTCACGGTCGGTCCGCGGACGGCGCTCGCTGCGGCCCACAGCCTGACCGTCCTGCCCCCAAGCGCCGTGCATGCCCTCGCCGCGGACGGCGGCTGGACCTGCGCCGCCAGTTTCCTGCAATTCGAACCGCGCATCCTCGGGGAAGGGGAGGCCGCCGCCGATTGGGCTTCGCTGGCCCGCCTCGCCGCCAGCGGCCACGGGGTGGTTTCCCTGCGCGGCCCGGGCGGGCAGGCCATCGAGGCGCTGCTGCAGCGCATCGCCACGCTGTGTCGCCGCCCACCGCCGACGGAGCAGGAGATCTGCCGTGCGGCCCTGCGCGAACTCTGCGCCAGGCTGCACCGCCAGGTGCGCGACGCCCGGGTCGCGACGCCGCGATCCGACCGCGATGCGGGGTCCCCCACCGCCCCCGCCGGTTCGCGCCCCGAGATCGAGCAGGTCTTGGCCTACATCGAGCGCAACCTCACCCGGCCGATCTCGCGGCAGGACTTGGCCAAACAGGCGGCGTTCGCCCCGAGCTACTTCAGCGCCCTGTTCCGCGAGGCCACCGGCACCAGTATTCCAGACTACATCAACGCGCGGCGGGTGCGGCGCGCCCAGGAGCTGCTCCGGGATCCACAGACGCGGGTCTCCTCGGTCTGCTACGCCGTCGGCTTCCGCGACCTCAGCAACTTCAACCGCGTCTTCAAGCGCCTGCTCGGTCAGACGCCGCGGGAGTTCCGCCTGGCCGCCCTGGGCGACGACTACGACGAGGAGCGCGCCGGCGCCGGCCCCAGAACCCGCAACGCGCTGGGCTCGACTGCGGACTGAACCCCAGGGCAGGCATGGACCGCCCCGGGGCGCAGTCCTCGGCGTTCAGCCGCCCAGGGGAGGCAGGTCGTGAGCCGCGGCCAGGGCGTCCAGCGCGCCGCGCAATCCCGTCAGGTAGTCCGCCGCCGCGACCACCTCGGCCGGCGGCACCTCATCCCAGTGCGAGAGCACCGCCGCCGGGTCCCCGGCGCACAACGGCTCGACCACCCCGAGCAGCCCGCCGCCGAGGCCGCCGCGCACGGCCTCCACGTGGGTGTCTGCGGGCAGTTGCCCCAGGGCCTGTTCGATGGCCGGCCGCACGCGCAGAAGGGCCATGGTCGCGAACTTGGCCAGGCGGGCCTGATTCTCCGGCCAGCCGGATTCAAAGTCCATCGTGTCCACCAGGAGTTCGACATCCGCCCAACCGGCCTGGACGGCCCGCCAACTCTCCTCAGCCGCCGCGCTCCCCACCGCGTTGCCCTCCCCGGCCGCCTCCGTCTTGTCCGCCTCCGTCTTGTCCGCATCCGTCTTGTCCGCCTCCGCCGCGTGCGCCCGCTCCAACTCGGCGCGCAGTTCCCGCCGCGCCCGCTGCTGGTAATGCCGCCGCGCGCTCCGCGGATCAGCGTCGAGGCGATCCGGCAGCACCCAGGTGGCGCGACCGATCACGTTCAACTGCGGCGCCTCCGCCACGCGCACCCGAACCTTGCTCCAGTCCGACGCGTACTGCACGACCTCGGCCCGCACCACGGCGGCGCGCTCGGTGTCATCGTCCCAGAGCACGAAGAACACTTCCTGCCCCAGGTGCACCTCGCGCTGCGCCGGATAGGCGCTCGTCACGCCACGCCCCCCTTAGTCCTCCCGCCTCGGCCCGCCGTCCCCCGGGCCACCCCGGGGCCCGGACGCCGGCGCCGGCCCCATCTTCCCGTCCGGTCCCCTTCCCCCCTGCCCGGAGACCGTCCGCCGCCAGCCGTGCTCCGGACCCCGGCCCCCCCCGGGGCGCGCCCGGCGACCAGCGACGCCTGGGGGGGCCCCGGCGGCCCCCGGCTCCCCCCGCCGCCCGGAACACCGCCGGTCCCAGCCCAGGGGACCATGAGCGGGAGGATTCCCCGCGGGAGGCCGGAATGCCGGGCCTGGTGCGCCGCGGCCTCCCGGGCCCGGCGCCCCAACATGGACCAGGGGGGCGGATACGATGCCACGGCGCGCGCTCCTGCTCGGCGGTATGACGACGGGCTTCCACCAGTTCTGGATCAACGGGCCGGCCCTGCGGGACATCCTGCAGGGCGCCGGCTTCGAGACCTTTCTCAGCGAAGACCTGGAGGTGCTCGCGTCGCCGGGGCTCGCCCGGTACGACCTGCTGGTCAATCTGACAACGGGACGGCGCCTTGAGGCGGAGCAGCAGCAGGGCTTGCTGGGCTTCGTGCGCGGGGGCAAGGGACTGGTCGGCATCCACAACGCCACCGACACCTTCACAGCGTGCCCGGAATACCTGGCCGCCATCGGCGGACGCTTCCGCACCCATCCCGCCCAGCTCGATATCGAGGTGGAGTACACCGACCCGGCCCACCCCGTGGTGGAGGGGCTTCCGACCTTCACCGTGCACGACGAGCTCTACCTGATGGACTGGGACCCGGGCCGCGTGCACCTCCTGGCGCAGACGCACAGCCACCAGGGCCAAGCGGTGCCGCTGTGCTGGGTGCGGCAGGAGGGTGCGGGACGCGTGTTCTACCTCTCCCTGGGCCACAACCGGACCACCTACGACGTGCCGGCCTTCCGCGAATGGGTGGCCCGCGGCGCGCGTTGGGCAGCCCCGGAGTCGCCGGTCTGAGGCGGGCGCGCGGGCGGGGTGGGCGGCGCGCAAGTCCCGCTGAGCGCCGCCCACCCCGGGCTGTGGTGGTGGATGCGTCCCGCGCCCTCCCACCCATCGAGGCCGCGGGCCTTCCCTACGCCTTGGTGGATCGCCCTTCTGGGTAGACTACGTCCGATCACGGGCCCCGTCCCCAGCGGCACGGCCGCACGCCCCGACGGACCGGACCCGGGCAGTGGGCAAGGGAACCCCAGGCGGGCAGGCCGGCACGGCGCCAGGCGCGCGCGGTCGCGCCGTCCCGGACCCACCGCCTGCCGCAACGTCCGCACCTCCAGACAAATTGCTTCCCCGCGCGGCGCTGTGGTAGAGTGCAGCCAGTGGCGGCGATGCTGACCGGTTCCCAAACCCGGCGCATCGCGGCAGGCCGGACGGGGGGGATCGAGCAGCCCACGGCTCTCCCGGTTCGGTGGCGGGGCGTTGGTGCCGCCGCTCTGCCGTTGCCAGACCGAGGGGGGCGAAGCCGTGCCGCTGGAGACCGCGAAGAAGCAGGAAATCGCATCCGCCTATGGCCGTAACGGTGCCGACACCGGGTCCACCGAGGTGCAGATCGCGCTGCTCAGCGCACGCATCACCCAACTGACCGAGCACCTGCGCGTGCACGCCAAGGACCACCACAGCCGACGGGGTCTCTATAAGATGGTCGGTCAAAGGCGTCGGCTGATGAACTATCTCCGCCGGCGGGATCTGCCCAAGTTTCGCGAGATCACGGAGAAACTCGGCATCCGGACGCGTTAGGGCGGCTCGGCCGCCCTTTTCCTTAGGTGCCTTGAGGTGCCTTGAGGTGCCTTGTTCCCCAGGACGGTGCCGCACAAGTCCGTTCTTGCGGCACCGTCCCCCGGATGCGGTGGTCCGTGCACCTCGGGCCACTGCCCCTTGTGGTCCAAGGGCGGCCTGC
>DAHWHV010000314.1 GCA_027335545.1 Clostridia bacterium | reverse complement strand
AGGCCCGTCACGCCGGCGGCCGTGCCAAATGCCCGGGCCTGCAGCAACCCGTTCTGACCCGTGGAGGCATCCAGGACCAGCAGCACCTCATGCGGCGCGCCGGGGCAGGCCCGACCGGCGACGCGGACCATCTTCTCCAGCTCGGACATCAGATTCGCCTTGTTGTGCAAGCGCCCGGCCGTGTCGCAGATCACCGCGCCGATCCCCCGGGCCCGCGCGGCCGTGACCGCGTCGAAGACCACGGCGGCCGGATCCCCCCCGGCCGCGTGGCGGACGACATCGACACCGGCGCGGGTCGCCCACACGCCGAGTTGCTCGGCAGCCGCGGCGCGAAACGTGTCCGCGGCCGCCAGCAGCACCGAGGTGCCCTCTGCCCGCAGCACGCGGGCCAGCTTGGCCGCCGTGGTCGTCTTGCCGTTGCCGTTCACCCCGACCAGCAGCACGACGGTCGGGCCTGCCTCGGCGCGCCGCAGGGGGCGCCCCGCCTGGCGCAGCTCCTCCGCCACCAGTTCCCGCAGCCGGCCCAGGACCCCCGCGGGGGCGAGACGCCCCTGGCGCGCGGACTCCTTGAGGCCCGCGATGAGCCGCTGCGTCCCCTCCACGCCGACGTCGGCGGCCAACAGGGCGCCCTCCAACTCCTCCAAGGCCTCGGCGTCGAGCACCCGGCGCGTGCCGACCGCCGCCTGGATCTTGGAGACGATCCCCTCGCGCGCCCGCCCCAGGCCTTGGCGCAACCGCCCGAAGAGGCCTGGGGCGGGCCCCGCCTGCTCTGCCATGCCGTCCCCCTCTTCCTCAGCGGGCGCCGCAAGAGTCCGCTTTTGCAGCGCCCACCTCCGGATGCTGTGGCGGGAGCCCCTCGCATCCAACTACCCCTTGTGCTTGCCGGACCGCGTGCCGCCCTCCTCGCACCACCCGCCCTGCTCGCACCGCGCCCACTCTCGCCTCCCCTCCTCGCCTCGCCCTCCTCGCACCGCCCTCGTTTCGGACCGAGGCGATGGACGCGGCTATCGGCGTCTCCGCGCCGGCCCGCGACGCCCGGCCCGGACAACTCCAGCCGACGCCCAACCGTTCGCCCCCCGCCCCGCCAGGGCCCGGGACCCCCCGCCCCGCCGCGGCCGCGCGCTCACCCCGCCAGCCGCACCGACAGCAGGCTGGAGACGCCCGCGTCCCCCATGGTCACGCCCACCAGGCGGTCGGCGGCCTCCATCGTCCCCTTCTGGTGCGTCACCACGATGAACTGGGTGCCCGCGGAGACCTCGCGCAGGTAGGCGGCGCAGCGCAGGACGTTGGACTCGTCCAGCGCCGCCTCGATCTCGTCCAGCAGGCAGAACGCCGCCGGCCGCACCTGCAGGAACGCCAGGACCAGGGCGATCGCCACCAGCGTCCGCTCCCCGCCCGAGAGCAGCCCCAGGTGGGCCAGCTGCTTCCCCGGCGGCTGGGCGACGATCTCCAGCCCCGCCACCGGCGCCGGACGCGTCGCCGCGGCGATGTCCGCCGGCTCCGCCTCCCCCCCATCGGCATGGGCGCCGGCCGACGCAGCCTCCGTGGGAACCGTGGGAGCCACGGGGACCAGGTCGGCCGTGCCCCCACCGCACAGGCGTGCGTAGATGGCGGCGAAGTGACGGCGCACCGCCGCCAACGCCTCCTCGTAACGCCCCCGCAGGGCCCCCTCGGTCTCCTGACCCCAGGCCACCAGCGCCAGGGTCGCCGCCCGCACGTCGTCGGCGTCCGCGACGAGGGCGTCTAGCGCCGCCGCCTCCGCCGCATGCTCCTCCACCGCCTCCGCCCGCACGCCCCCCAGCGTCGCCAGCTCCTGGCGCAGGGCGGCCGCGCGCTCGCGGTCCGCCGCCGGGCGCTCCGAGGGGGTCACCGCCGACAGGTCCGCGACGCCCAGACCGTAGGCGGTCTCCAGGCGGGCGCTCTGCGCCGCCTGCTGGGCCTCGGCGCGGGCCAGGACCGCCTCGGCCCGCCGCAACTCGGCCGCCAGGCGGTCGCGCTCCCGGTCCACCGCCTCGCGGCGGGCGGCCGCGGCCTGGGCCTGGGCGCGCAGGTCGGAGGCCACGGCGCGGCTGCGG
>DAHWHV010000301.1 GCA_027335545.1 Clostridia bacterium | reverse complement strand
CGATCTCCTCCCGCACGATGCGGCGCACATCGACCTCCGTGAGGGGCTCCTCGGGGCTGTCCGCGATGGGTACCTGCATGGCCAAGGCCGGCCTCTCCCTTCGGCAGCGGCACAACGTGCCCGGCGGGGCGATCCCCGCGCGCCCCCACGGGCCGGGGCGCCCCCGGCGGGAATCCTCCCCCACGCTATGCGCCGGGGGCCCTGCCGTCAATTCCGGCAGGGCGGCGGGGGGGCAACCGGCGAAGCGGTCGGGGAGGGCATCGAGCCGCGGCTGGTCGTGGCGGTGGACGCGGCCCAGGCGGGCGCCGGGCGGGCGCCGGGCACCACCTGTTGTCCCCTGCCGGTGCCCGGGTGCGCCGGTCCTCTCCGGGGGCGGCCCCTGGCGCCCGCCCGCCCCCACGGCCGCCTTGGCCGCGCGGGGCCAGGAACGGTGGTCGTGGGAGGCCCCGAAGCGGTGAAGGATGACCACTACGTGCGCGTGGTTGTACGGCTGCCGTTCGGCCTGGCACCGGACAGAGAAGGCGCTGAAGGCGGCGAGCGAAGCGTGAGGATCGCACAGGCGTTCCGCTACGCGTTAGACCCGACGGTGCGGCGGCGGCTGGCCAAAGCGCCAGGTACGGCCCGGTCTGCCTTCGGCCGGGGGCGGGCCTGGCGCGAGCGGCTGCGCGACGGCGGCGGGGCCATGCCGCGCGCGACGGACCTGGACCGGCCGTGGAACACGGAGACACGGCGGCGGTCCGGGGGCGATGGTGTCTTCAAGGGCCGCGGGCAAGAGGTCCGGCGTGGCCGCGCCCGGGGCTTCGCCAACTGCTGGCGGGGGCACAAGGAAGGGCGCCGGGTCGGATGCCCGCGCTTGCTGGGCAAGCACGGGCGACGGGACTGCGCTGGCGGCTGGGCGGCACGGGGCGCCAGCCGACCCGTGGCGGGAGGCCGAAAGCGGCACCGGGCGCAACGCGCGGCACCGGGCCCGCGGGCACGGGCGGCGCGAGGGGTCCCGCTGGCGCTGGCCGCGGGGCTGGCCCTGGCGCAAGCGGTCACCCTCCCATCCGCCGCATGGGCGGCGGCAGGCCTCGCGCACCCTCGGCGGGCCTTGCCTCGGGCAGGGTGGCCAGTTCCATACCGCAGGCCTCGAGCAGCACGGCCGCGCCGACGCCCCCCGCCTCCGCCACGGTGGCCAGCCGCACGGCGGCGCCAGGCCCAGGGCTCCCCTCGGCGGCGGCCCTCCCCTCGGCGCGGACGTTTCCTGCGGTCCCGTTGCCGACCCTCCTGTCGGCGCAGGCGTCCAAGGCCTCCCCCGCCGCGCCCTGGACGGTGGCGGACCGGTTCCTCTACCTCTACCACCACTACGCCGACTTCACTCCGGCGCAGTGCGCGTTTCTGCCGCGGGCCTACGTGCAGGGGTGCCTCTATGGCGCGGAGCGGCAGGACATCGCCCAGCACCGGCCGGACCCGATCGCCGAGCGGGAGCACCTCTTCCAGGCGTACCGGCGGGGCGTGGGCTTCTCCTACAACGGCTGCCTCCTGCTGCAGACCGACACCGTCGAAGGCTGCCAGGAGCGCTTCCCCCGGCGGCCCTCCGCCGCCCCGTCCCCCAGCGCCACCGCCTTGGCCGGGCGCCGCTGCTTCACCCTCTCCGGCACACGGCGCTGCGGCACGGCGTCCGACCGGCCGGCGGCCGCCCTGCCCGGCGCGGCGCGGTTTGCGCATTGGTGCGCGACGGGCTTCGCGCGCTCGCCGCTCTGCGGGGTAACCGCCTCCGCCCAGGGGCACGGGTCGCCCGGCGGCCACGCCTGGGTCTGGCTGGCGACGGGCGACCTGTACCTCTGCCGCGCGCCAGCGGGCGGCGCAACCGCTCTCGCCGGCTGCTCCTTCTCCTGGAACACCGTCGCCGGGACGGGTTGGGGCCTGGGGCAGGCGTTCCCAGCGGCGGCCTTGGCCCGGGCGGCCGGGCCCGCCTGTCCGGCGCCCCTCTCCGGCCCGCTGACCCGCGCGGGCTCCCCATTGCCCTTGACGCTGGTCGGGCCGCGGGGCAGCGTGGCGTTGCGCGCGGCCATTCGCCCGAGCGGTGGGGCCACCTTCGCGGCCCGCGCGCTGCAGCGCCTGGGCTACCTGCCGGTTCCCGGCCCGGGGGGCCTCGGGGTGTCGCCCGGCAGCAGCG
>DAHWHV010000287.1 GCA_027335545.1 Clostridia bacterium | reverse complement strand
TGATCTCGAGCACTTGCCACTCCTCCCGCCGGACGGACCCGGCCCGTCCCCGCTCCCGGACGGGCCAGCGCGCCCGCCGTAGCACCTTGCTACGTCTTATATCACAACCGCGCGCCCCCCGACCACGCCGGCGGCGCGCCGGGCGCCGGGCGGAGCCGTACCCCGCTCTGCGCGGATCAGCCCTTGGGGCGGAACGCCAGGGCGGCCATCGTCGCGACCAGCAGGGCCGAGGTGATGCCCGCGGCCGAGGCCGTCAACCCCCCGGTCAGCAGCCCCATGGCGCCGCTCTTGCCGACCTCCTTCAGCACCCCGCGCACGAGCACGTTGCCGAAGCCGGTCAGGGGCACGCTCGCCCCCGCGCCCGCCACGCGGACCAGGGGGTCGTACAGGCCCAGGGCGCTGGCGGCCACGCCCAGCACCACGAACAGCACCATGGTATGCGCGGTCGTCAGCGGCGTCAGGTCGACGACGAGCTGCGCCAGGGCGCAAAGGCCGCCACCGACCAGGAAGGCCCAGACGAACTCCACGGAACCCACCTCCCCAACGGAGCGATGGCGCGTGGGCGCAGGCGCCGGCGCGGCCGCCCGGCGGGCGTCCGGCGACCCGCTACGCCCCTTCGCCGGCGTGGGCCTCCAAGGACACGGCGTGGGCGACCGCGGGGATCGACTCGCCCTGCTGGCAGGTGGTGAGCGAGTGAAGCGCGCCCGTGCAGCACAGGCACGCCCGGCCCCCGCCCGCGCGCAGGGCGGGCAGCAGGTGGGCCCCAAAGACCAGGGCCGAACAGGCGGCCCCGCTGCCCCCGGCGTGCACGTCCTGGTGGGCGCGGTCGTACAGCTCGACGCCGCAGTCGCGCAGGTGAACGTCCACCCCGGCCGTGCGCAGCAGGTCCTCGCAGATCCTCGCCCCCACGGCGGCCAGATCGCCGGTGTAGATGGCGGTGTAGGCCTCTGGCCCGCGCCCCAGGTCGCGCAGATGGGTGGCGATGGTGTCGGCGGCGGCGGGGGCCATCGCCGCCCCCATGTGGAAGGGATCCCGTTCATGGAAGTCGAGGACGCGGCCCGGCGTGAAGGCGGTCATCCGTACGGGCCCGGGACCCGCGGGTTCCCGCTCGATGGCCGCGGCGACGGCGCCGGTGGCCGTCCATTGGGCCGTGGGCGGGCGCTGGCTGACCAGTTCGGTGGGAAAGCGGTACTGCCGCTCCGCGGTGTCATGGTGGCTGCAGACCGCCACCAGGACGCGGCGGCAGGTGCCGGCTTCGCACAGCGCGCCGGCGAGCCCCAACCCCTCGGCGAAGGTGGCGCAGGCGGTAAACAGCCCGCAGAAGGGGACGTCCAGGTCGCGCGCGGCGTAGGAACAGGAGACGGACTGGTTGAGCAGGTCCCCGGCCAGCAGCAGGTCGTAGTCCGCCAGCCGGCGCCCCTGGCTGGCGGCGAGATCCTCCACGGCGTACCGCAGCATGCGGCGCTCCGCCTGCTCCCACGTCGCCTGCCCCAGCAACTGGTCGGCCAGCACCCGGTCGAACGCGCGACCCAGGGGGCCACGGCCCTCGCTCGGGCCGGCGACGGTGACGGCGCCGGTGACCCAGGCCCGGTGCAGCAGCATGGTGCGCCCGACCCGGGCCGTCCCCTCGTCCCCCACGGGGGCGGCACCCGGATCCCCCCGCTGCGCGCCAGGGCCCATGGCCAGGCCGAGCCCGGTCGCCGGCCCCGCCGGAGTGCCCGTTGGCACCCGCCACCCCTCCCGCCACGTCCTGCCACGTCCTGCCGGGTACGGCGCCGCCGGCCGGCTAGCCGGCGCGGGGCAGCGGCAGGCGAAAGACCACGTAGATCAGGCCTGCCAGGACCGCCGTCAGGACGCCGTAGGCGATGACCGGCCCCGCGATGCTGAAGACCCTGGCCCCCACACCCAATACCCAGCCCTCGCGCCGGTACTCCATCGCCGGCGCCACCATGGAGTTGGCGAAGCCCGAGATGGGGAGCGCGGCGCCCATGCCGGCGACGCGGCCGATTTCGTCGTAGAGGCCGAGGGCGGTAAGGGTCGCACCGATCACGATGACGCAGACCGCGGTCAGGGCCCCCGCCCTCTCCGGGGGCAGGCCCCGGCGCAGGAAGAAGTTCATGAAGACCTGGGCCGCCGCACAGATCGATCCGCCCACCACAAACGCCACGAGGGTGTTGACGGCCACGGGCGGCTTCGGGGAGTGGCGTTTGACGATGCGGCGGTAGGCCGCCTGCTGCCGTGGGTCTGCCTGCACCTGACCAGGCCTCCTCGCCGCGGACCTGCGGGGCAACGCTGCCGCGCCGCCGCCGCGCGCGCGCCGTCCGCGGAGGCCCCGCCGTGTC
>DAHWHV010000281.1 GCA_027335545.1 Clostridia bacterium | reverse complement strand
GCCGCGGCGGAGGCCCGGGCGCGGCACCCATCCACGGGGGGGCGGGTGGAGGCGGAGTGGCTGGAGGAGGCGGCCTGGCACCGGGCGTGCTGGCGCGCGCTCGAGGGCCTGCTGGAGGGGCTGGGCCGCGCCCTGGGCGAGGAGGCGCTGACGCCCACGGACTTGGTGGAGACGCTGCGCGCCGGCCTGGAGGGTCTCACGGTGGGCCTGGTGCCGCCCCGCCTGGATCAGGTGCTCTGCGGCGCCGTCCACCGCAGCCGGCACCCGGAGTTGCGGGTCGCCTTCGTCCTGGGGATGGCGGAGGGCGCCTTCCCGCCGCCCCCGCGCGAACCGCTGCTGTTGGGGGACGCGGACCGCGTGGCGCTGCGGTCCGTGGGCCTGGAGCTCGACGCGGGGTCGGAGGAGGAGTTGCTGGGCGAACGCTACCTCGCCTACGTCGCGCTGACCCGGGCCTCCGAGCGCCTCTACCTGAGCCACCCCGGCCCGTCCCCGGCCCTGCCGTACCGGCGGGCGTTGCGGCTGGTCGGCGAGGCGACCTGGGGACCCGCCGCGGCGCCCAGCGCGGGGGCGGGACCGGCGCCGATCGCCGCGGGTCTCGCCCTGCACCTGGCGGAGTCCCGCGGGGGGGGGCGCCCCCTGGGCGCCGCTTGGCGGGCCGCCCTGGCCTGGCTGGAGACGGACGCCGCTCCCCGCTGGGCCCGCGCCGCCGGCGGCGGGCGACCGGTGCCCGCACGGCTGCCCGCCGACCTGATGGCACCCCTGGCCGGCGCGGCGCGCAGCCCGACGGAGTTGGAGGCGGCGGCCGCCTGCCCGGTCCAGCACTTCGCCCGCCACACCCTGCGCCTGCGGCCGCGCCCGGAGCCGGGCGTACGGCCCGGGCACCTCGGGGCCCTGCTGCACGCGGCGCTGGCGGCGTTCGTCCGCGACCTGCGGGGCGGGCCCGACTGGGCGGAGCTCACCGACCCGGATCTGGCGGCACGGGGCGATCGGGCGCTGGACGAGGCCGCCGCCCACATCCGAGCGCACCTGCCCCGCGGGGCGCCGCGCGCCGAGTTTCTGCTGCGCGCCGCGCGCCGGGACCTGCAGGTCGCTCTGGCCGCCGGGCGGGACCATGCGCGCCGGGGGGGCTACCGGCCCGTCGGCGTGGAGTTGTCCTTCGAGCACGCCGGGCTGCGCGGGCGCCTGGACCGCCTGGATGCTGCGCGGGACGCCGCCGGTGGGCGCCACCTGCGGGTCGTAGACTACAAGACCGGGCGCGACCGCTTCTCCTTGGAGGGGCTCTACCACGGCCTGGACCTGCAGTCGGCGCTGTACCTGCGCGCGGCGCTGACGGGGGCGCTAGAGCCCCTGGTCCCCGCCGGGGCCGCGCCGGGCGGCTGCTTCCTGCTGCCGGTGCGCGCCGAGATCGTCCCCGGCCCCGGCCCAGGCGGCCCGCCCACCCCCCTCCCCCGCCTGCAGGGGCTGGCCCCGGCCGAGCGGGAGGCCCTGGCCCTGCACGAGGAGCCCGGGTCCGGGGCCGTCACCGGCGTGAAGCTCAAGAAGGACGGCCACCCCTTCGCCGGCGCCCCGGCCGCGACAGCGGAGCAGTTCGCCCTGCTGGGCCGGGCCCTGGAGCGGCGCGTCGCCGGCCTCAGCGCGGCCCTCGCCTCCGGGGTGGTGGCCCCCCGCCCGTACCGCTGGGGCGCCGCCGTGGCCTGCGCCACCTGCGAGTTCCCCGACGTGTGCGGCTTTGATCGCACAGCCGGGGACCGCCACCGTCCCCTGAGGCCGCCCGGGGATGTCTGGGCCGCCCTGGAGGCGGAGGAGCGAGGCCAGGGCGACGGCCCGGATCGGGACGAGGGGGGGAGCCCCGGACCCGCCCGGCGGGGCGACCAGGCTCCGGCGGCGGCGCCAGGGGGGGGCGGGGTGCGGCAGGAGTAGGCCGTTTCCCGGGGCCAACACCGCTCCGTAGCCGGGCCGACGCCCGTGGGCGGCAAGCGGGACGGCGACCCACGGCGGCCTCCCCACGGGCTGCCGCGAAGGGCCGGCCGCAGTGCGGAGGTGCGAGATGCCGCAGTGGACGGAGTCGCAGGCGGCGGCGATCGCGGCCCGGGGCGGGCACGTGGTCTGCTCGGCGGCCGCCGGCGCCGGCAAGACGGCGGTGCTGACCGAGCGGGTGGTCCGCCTGGTGGGCGACGCGCAGGCGCCGCTGGACGTGCATGAACTGCTGGTGGTGACCTTCACGCGCTCGGCCGCGGCGGAGATGCGCGGCCGCATCGCCGCCGCCCTGCAGGCGGGGCGCTCGCCGCGCCTGGTCCGCCAGGCCTGGCTCCTGCCGCGCGCCGACATCACCACCCTGCACGGGTTCTGCGAGCGGACCCTCCGCCGCCACTTCGCGGAGGCCGGGCTCGATCCGGCCTTCACCCTGCTCGATCCGGCCGAGGCGGAGCGCGAGTTGCAGGAGGCCCTGGAGGCCGCTCTGCAGGCGCGCTACCAGGCCGCCGACGCCGGGCAGCACGCCTTCCTGAACACGGTGGCCCACTACGGCGGCCGTTCCCTGGACGCGGCGCTGCGCCCCCTGGCCCTGCGGCTGCGGGCCTTCGCCCTCAGCCTCCCCGACCCCGAGGGGTGGCTCGCCGCCCAGGGGCCGGCCCTAGCGGAGCCCGGCTTCGACGCGGCCCGGGATGCGGCGTGCGGCGTCCTGGCGCGCGCCGCCCGCCGCACGCTCCGGGCCCTGGCCCTGGCCGAGCGGGCGGACGGCCCCAACACCTACATCCCCGCCCTAGAGGCGGACGCGGCCCTGCTGGCCGCCCTGGAGGCGGCCGCCGCCGGTCCCTGGGACGACTTCGCCGCCCGGTTGCGCCTGGCGGCCTTCCAACCGCTCAAGGGGATGGGGGCCGGGGTCGACCCGCTCCTGGCCGAGCGGGTCCGGGCCCTGCGCGACGCCACCAAACGGGGCGTGGCGACCCTGGCGCAGGGCCCCTGGGGGCGGGCGGCGGCCGAGCTCACGGCGGAGGCGGCAGGGGTGGCGGAGGTGTTGAGCCCCCTGCTCGCGGTGGTCGCGGACCTCCAACGGCGCTATGCCGTGTCCAAGGACCGGCGCCATGCCCTGGACTTCGCGGACCTGGAGCACCGCTGCCTGGCGCTGCTGCGCACGGACGCCGGGGAGGCGGTGCGGAGCCGCTACCGCGAGGTGCTGGTGGATGAGTCGCAGGACCTGAGCCCCGTGCAGGACGCCCTGCTCGCGGAGCTCTGCCGCGACGGCCGCAGCACACCGCTGTTCTCCGTCGGGGACGCCCGGCAGAGCATCTACGGCTTCCGCCTGGCCGACCCGCGGCGCTTCCTGGAGCGGGCGCGCCGCTACGCTGAGGACGGCGGCGGCACGCGCATCGCCCTGCCCCACAACTTCCGCAGCCGCCGCCTAGTGGTCGGCGCGGTCAACTTCCTCTTCGACGCCCTCCTGCGCGCCGACGGCTCGGACATCCCCGAGCGCGAGGCCGGCTCGCTCCTTTACGGCGCCGACTACGGAGAGGCGGACCCGCCGGCCGAGTTGCACCTGCTGGACGGCGATGTGGACGATGCGGAGTCCACGGCGGCGCAACGCGAGGCGGCGTGCGTCGCCGCGCTCTGCGCGGGTTGGGCGGGGCGCGCCCCGGTCCGCGCCGGGGACGGGACGCGGCCGGCGCGGCCGGGGGACATCGCCATCCTCCTGCGGGCGCCGCGCGGCGTGGAGCCCCTCTACGCCGAGGCCTTGCGGGCCTGCGGCCTGCGCTGCTGGTCCCCCGCGGGCGCCGGCCGCGCCGCCTCCCCGGAGGTGCGGGCGGTCCTGGCCTGGCTGACCGTCCTGGACAACCCTCGCCAGGACCTCCCGTTGGCCGCCACCCTGCTCGGCCCCTTCGGCGGGTTCTCCCCCGCCGATCTGGCACGCCTGCGCCGGGACGCGCCGCGGGGGGACCTCTGGCGCGCGCTGACGCGCGGTGCGCGCCGCGCGGGCGGGGACCTGGGGCGGCGGGCGCGGGCCTGGCTCGGGCGCCTGGACGGCTGGCGGACGCAGGCGCGGCTGCGGCGCTTCGGGGACCTGGTGGGCTCGGCCCTGGCGGCCTCGGCCTTCGTGGCGACCGTGGCGGCCCTGCCGGGCGGCGCCGAGCGGCGGCGCCACCTGGAGTGGGTGGAGGAGCGCTGCCGGCAGGCGGAGGCGGATGCCACGCTCGAAGTGGGCGACCTGCCGGAGTTCCTGCGGGGGGGTGAGACGGAGGCGGCCGCAGCCGAGGCGGCCTCCGCCCCCACCGACGCGGTGCGGCTCCTGTCCGTGCATGCCAGCAAGGGCCTGGAGTTCCCGCTGGTCGTGGTGGCCGGGCTCGGTCGGCGCTTCAACCTCGCCGACCGCCTAGGCGACGTGCTGGTCCACCGCGAGGCGGGCATCGGGGCTCGGGCCGTCGACCTGGAGCGGCGGATGCGCTGGCCGACGCTGCGCCACGCCGGAGTCGCCGCGCGCCTGGAGGCGGACGGCCGCGCGGAGGAGCTGCGCATCCTCTACGTCGCCCTGACCCGCGCCCGCGAACGCCTGGCCCTGGTGGGCACGGTGCGCGGCCTGGCGAGCCGCGCGGCGGAGTGGGTGACGCTCGCCGGGGGCCCGCCCGACCTCGGCGACGGCTCCAGCGCCCTCGACTGGATCGGTCCGGTCCTGGCCACCCATCCGGACGTCGGCGGGGCCCTCGCGGCACGGGCCAACCTCCCGCCGCCGGCCCCCGCCCCCGGGGCCGCGGCCTCGCGCTGGATCGTCGCCCTGCACCAGGGGGCCCAGGCCGACCCGCTGGCCTGGGACGCGGGAGCGGCAGGGCCGGCGCCCGGCCCGGGGGAGCCGGCGGGGGGGGGGGGGGCCGCGGCGGAGGAGGCCGTGCCCCCTGAACCCGCCCCCCCCGCTGAGGGGGAGGGGTTCGCCGCGACCCTGGCACGACTGCGGGCGGAGGCGGCCTGGGCGTACCCGTGGGCGGCGTCGGCCGACCTCTACGCCAAGGTTTCGGTCGGCGAGTTGCGCGACCGCTGCGTGGGCGAGGAGGAGCCCGGCGCCGCCCTGGAGGGCCC
>DAHWHV010000280.1 GCA_027335545.1 Clostridia bacterium | reverse complement strand
CCCCACCAGCCGCCGCAGCGTTCGCGCCGCCTCCTCACTCCCGCCGCGTTCAACCGGTGCCGCCAGGCGCTGCTGGAAGGTGCGTGCGGATCCGAGGTAGCCGGGCGCCACGAAGGCGAAGAGGGACCAGAGATCGGAGAGGGCGTTTTCCACGGGCGTGCCCGTCAGCGCAAAGCGGTACGCGCCACGCAGCAGGCGGGCCGCCTGCGCCTGCTTGGTCGAGGCGTTCTTGACGTTTTGCGCCGCGTCCAGGATCACCCCGTCCCAGGGCACCCCGGCCAGCGCCTCGCCGTCACGCGCCAGCAGGGGGTAGCTGGTCAGCACCAGGTCGGCCGCCGCGCAGGCGGCGGCGAGTTCGGGACCGCGTGCGCGGTCCGGCCCGTGGTGCACGAGGACGCTGAGACGCGGGGTGAAGCGCGCGCACTCCGCGGCCCAGTTGGCCACCACCGAGGTGGGCGCGACGATGAGCGTGGGGCGCGACGCGCCAACGGCCGCGCGCCGGTCCAGCAGGGCCAAGACCTGCACGGTCTTGCCCAGTCCCATTTCGTCGGCCAGCACCCCGCCCAGCCCCGTGCGCGCGCGGGCGTCGAGCCAGGCCAGCCCGCGCCGCTGGTAGGGGCGCAGCCTGCCATGGAAGCCGGCTGGGGCCTCCAGCTCCAGTGGGCCAGCGGTCAAGCCCTCCAGCGCCCCCCGCAAGGGCTCGTCCGCGAGCAATTCCACGGCGAGGGCCCCCGGTACGCCGCTGGGCGTCGCCCCGGCGCCGCCCCCTTCCGCCCCGGCCTGGAGGGCCAGCAGCAGGGCGCCCCCGGTCGTGACCTCCCCGCGCACCCCCTGCTGCCAGCGCTCGCGCAGGCGCTCGGCCAGCGCCGGGGGCACCACCACCCAGCGGTTGCCCAGCCGGCAGAGCGGCTGCCGCTGTGCCACCAGGCGCTCGAACTGCTCCGGGCTGAGCGTGTGCTCACCCAGCGCTACCTCCCAGGAGAAGCGCACCAGGGCGTCGGCGGTGAACATGGCTTGGCGTGGCGGCGCCGACTCCAGGCGCAGGCGCGCGCGCGGAGGCGTCACGAGGAAGTCCGGCGCCAGGACGGCGACGCCCTGGGCCTCCAGGCGAGCGACACCGTCGGTCAGCAGGGCCCAAACCTGTTCCCCGGTGAGGGCCAGCGCGGCCGGGCGGATGCGGGCGGCCTCGCGCAGCGGGCCGAAGGCGGACCCCGCGCGGCGCAGCGCCTGGACCAGCACCCGCTCGGCGTCTGCCGTCCCCAGGAGGTCCTGGTCCCGGCCAGCGCCCCACACCTCGGCCGCCGGGATGAGGGCCGTGGGCTCGTTCGCCGGGCGCAGGAAGATGGCGAGCGACCAGCCGGCGCCTGCCGCGAGCCCGGGTTCCCCGTCCGCGGGCTCCTCCAGGCGCAGCACCAGGGTGGGCGGGTCGTTCAAGCGGGCCGGATCCTCCATCCAAGCGACGGCCGCCCGTCCGATGTGCCGCTCGTGGCCGAGGGGTTCGGGGATGGCGCCCGCCAGGGAGCGCACCCAGGCCAGCGTTTCGCCGCGTACGCCGCGGAGCGCGCGGCGGAGCCCGTCGCGCGCCGCCGCCCCGGTCAAGGCGCGCCGCACCAAGGCGTCGGCGTAATCCGTGGCGAACCCGGCGACGAGTTCCCTGGCGCTCATCGCTACGGGGGGTGTCGCCGCGGCTGGTAGCCGTGCCGCGAGGGCCGCCAGCGCCTGCCGCTCCGTGTGGCCCGGGACGAGCCGCCAGTACGGCGCGAGTTCTCCGTCCGCTTCCTTCACCAGCGCGGGTGCGACGGCGCCCCGCGCGACCAGGGAGCGGGTCCACGCGGCGACCTGCCACCAGAGGACCCATTCCGGGCCAAGACGCAGCAACGGGTCGGGGAGTGGGGAGGGCGAAAGCAGGGGCTCTGCGAGGCTGAGCGGCACGACCACGCCGGCGACGGTCCACACCTGCCGGGTGCCCTCGGCGCGCGGGTCGCCGCCCATGGCCGGGCTGGGCAAGGGCTCGCCGTGCGCGGTGGCGAGCACGATGCCCAGCGCGGCGTACGGCGTCTCGCTGAACGCCGCCGGTACGCCTTCGTCGTGGCCGACCCCGGGGGGCAGGCGGTCGGCCAGCGCTTCTGCCGGCAGGGCACGGGGGTGATGGCGCCAAGCCGAGGCCCGCGGAAGCGCGGGACTGCTCACGCGCCGTGCGGCCTCTGCCCACAGGAAGAAGAAGCCGGGGCCGACGACCGGATGCAGGACGGCCGGCTCGCGCGGGGTGGCCACCACCGGTTCGCGCGCCCGCGCGTCCCTCTGGGTGCCGACGGTCAGGGAGGGGACGGGCTTCATGCTCACGGGTTACCGGGTCTTCCGCGCGCCGGCCGGCGACTCCTGCCGCGGCGCCCGCGTCCTTCGGGTGTGTCGGCACGCCGCTGGGGGGGGCGAGGATCTGAACGGCGGCGCAGGTCGCCGTCCCGGTAGGCCCCCGCGGGTGTGGGCGTCCCCTTGGGCCGCAGGCGCCTTGCCGCGAGCGTCGCCGCGGGGCGACGAGTTGCCGCCCGATCCGCTGGCTACCAGCCGCCGCGTTCTTGCTGAGGCGGTTTGGCGAGAACGCCGCGCCCACGTCCTCCCGCGGCCTCAGGGCGGCGTCGTTTCCGGAGGGCTTTGGCCGTGGCGCCGCCGACCCGCGGGCCGCTCTTTGCGTGGCGCGCAGGCGGTCCGTGCCTCGCCGTCGCGAAGCGTCCAGAACGCCAGACCCTTTGCGTGGCGCGCAGGCGGTCCGTGCGGCCACCCCTTGGACCGCAGGTGCTTTCGCGAGCGGCGCCGGGCTGTGGCGGTTCGCCCCGCGGTCCCCAGCATCCGCTCGCTCCCCGCAGTGCCCAGTCGCTGGCGCTTTGCCACGACCGATTGCCGCTCTGCCCGCCCCCTCGCCGGCACGTGTGCGGCCCCGCTTGCCGTCCGCATACCCTATGGGGTATGGTGTCTGGCGCGCGGAAGGTGCGCGGCGAGGGGAGGTGAGGTTGTGCCGCTCTATGATTACCGGTGCGAGGAGTGCGGGAACGCGTTCGAGCAGAACCGCCCCATCAGCCAGCGCGATGAGGCGGACTGCCCGAAGTGCCGTAGCCGCAGGGTGCGCCGCCTGGTGCGCGGCGTCGGCGTGATCGCCCGCGGCGGGGGTGGCGGCGGCTGCGGGTCGGGCCGCTCCAGCGGCTTTGGGTGAGCGCGCTGACGGTGGCCGAGGCCGGTCGGCCTCGGACGCGGTTGGTGTCGTCCTGGATCCGCGCGTCCCGATCCATGGCGTGATCCGTCCGGTGGCGGAGGTGCCGGGCGCGGCGGCGCCAAGATGGCGCGGCGCGCTCGGCCCTCCGCGCGTCCCCTCCTGCGCTACCTGCGACGGCGCCTTTTTCCGCGGCAGGCGCGTCGCGGTGGTGGGCGGCGGCGACCGCGATGGAGGATGCCATCTACCTCACCAAGTTCGCGGCCGAGGTGCACGTGGTGCACCGCCGCGACCGGCTGCGCGCCAGCCCCATCATGCAGGAGCGTGCCCAGAGCCATGCGAAGATCCACTGGCACTGGAACCGCGCGGCCGCGGGCTTTCTGCGGGCGTCCGACGGCAAGCTGGTTGGGTTGCGCTCTGGGCTGTCTCGCCGGGCGGCATGCCCTTCGAGGCGATGCCGTTGCCGCCGGAACCGGCGGTGCCAGACGCTCGCCCGCCAGGGACGGCAGGCCGATCGCAAATACCGTGGCCAGTCGGTTCGCACATAGCGTGGTCAGTAGCACTGTTCGGTGGGGGACCCTATCGAAGGCGGAAGGAGGCGAAGGCCTGGTCGGGCGCTCCGTGGCGGGCCGAGCGATCGGCCGATGCACGCCCCCCGGACCAGCCCTCCCCCATGGGATCGAGTCCTTCGGTGCCCGCAGCAGGGGTCCCGGTCCCGGCGGAGGTCCTCGTCGTGGGCGCGGACCGGCGCCTCTCCGCCCTGGTGCGCAGCGCGCTGCCCGTCACCGCCTACCGGCTGGGCAGCGCCGCCGACGCCCCCTCCGCGCTGGATCTGCTGTTTGCCGCGCGCCCGGATCTGGCCCTCATCCTGGGAGGGCCG
>DAHWHV010000272.1 GCA_027335545.1 Clostridia bacterium | reverse complement strand
ACGGCCGAGCCGCGCCCAGATCGGCCGGCTGCGCGCCGCCATCGCCGCTCAGGTCAGGCGGGAGGAGCCCGACCTGGCGGGGTTTCTGAAGTTCGTGGGCCGGCTGGAGGCGCGGCCCGTCCTGGCCCGCGGCTACGAGGCCGCCCGGATCGGCCACCAGCGGCTGCTGCCGTGGCTGAAGGACCAACTGACCCACGGGGAGCAAGACGAAGATCAGGCGTGGTGGACCCTGCTGGGGGAGGCGCGGCGCGTCCCCCGGGTGGCCGATGTCCCCGCGCGGCTCACGCCCGCGGCGCGGTGCCGCTACCTGCTGCTCTGGGTCGACGCGGTGCTTGCGGCCATCGCGAAGCAGCCCGGCCCGGGGGAGGAGGGCGACCAGTGACGCACGAGCCGCGCCCGACCCGTGGCATCCGCGCCCGCATCGTCGTGGAGGCCGACCTCCTCCTGCAGAGCCCCGCGCACTTCGGGGGCGGGGACGGCGACCCGTTGACGGACATGCCCCTGTTGGTCGACCCCCGCGACGGCGTGCGCCCGCTGCTTCCCGGCAGCTCCGTCGCCGGGGCCCTGCGCCACTACCTGCGCCAGCGGCAGTACGGGTACGCCGGTTCCCGTCGAAACACGGAAGGCCCCGCGGCGTGGCACGTCCGCCTCTTCGGGTCGGCCAAGGGGGCGGAGGAGGACGACGGCGCGCAGAGCCCGCTCATCGTCGAGGACGCCCTCGGGGAGGGCCCGGCGCGAACGGAGCGGCGCTGGGGCGTGGCCATCGCGCCCGCCACGCGGACGGCCGCGGCGCAGAAGCTCTACGACGCGGCGTACTGGGGGGCGGGGACGCGCTTCCCCCTGCGCTTCGAACTGGCGCTGACTAGATCGGAGGACGACGCGGCGCTGCTTGGCGCCTTCGCCACGGCGCTCGACGGGCTGCGCCGCGGGGATGTCGCCCTGGGGGCGCGCACGCGCCGCGGCTTTGGCCGGGTGGGCGTGGCGGAGTGGCGCGTGCGCCGGTTCGACCTCGCCACCCGGGCGGGCCTCCTGGATTGGATCGCCGCGGGGGGCCAGCGCCCCCTGCCCGCCCCGTACCGCAGCCAGGATCCCTTTGGCGCGCTGGGCGCGCAGCCTGACGAGGCCGACGCGCGCCGCACGCTGCGGCTCTCCGTCATCTGCGCCGTGGACGGCTCGCTGCTGGTGCACGCGGGCGATCCCCTGCAGGATGGCCCAGACCGTGTGCACGTGCACAGCTGGCGGGGTGCACGCGCCGAACCCGTGTTGCCCGGCACCAGCCTGGCCGGGGCCTGGCGCGCGCGGGCGCGCCGCATCGCACGGACCCTCTGCCCCGCTGAGGCGGGCAAACGGGCCGACGCCTTGGTCGCCGGGTTGTTTGGCGCGGACGCGCGCCCCGGCGGCGGCCACCGCGCGGGCAAGGTCCGCGTCGCGGAGGCGGTGGTGGCGGGCGGCGTGCGCGACCTGGTCCACACCCGCGTCAGCATCGATCGCTTCACCGGCGGGGCGCGGGAGGGCCTGCTGTTCTCCGAGCAGCCCCTCTACGGCGGCGCTGACGGCGAACTCCGCATCGAGCTGCGGTGCGCGGACCCGAGCGATGCGGAGGTGGGGCTCCTGCTGCTGGTGCTGAAAGACCTGTGGACAGGGGACCTACCGGTGGGCGGCGGGGCGGGCGTCGGCCGCGGGCGGCTCCGCGGACGCTCGGCGACCCTGGCGTGGGATGGCCGGGGCACGTGGCGCCTGGAGGCGGACCCGGCGCGGGCCGATGGTGTCCGCGTGACCCACGGCAGTGCCAGTGACCTCGAGGCCCTGGTGTCGGCCCTGCTGAGCGAGCTGGAGGTGGTGGCCGGATGAAGCGGCGGATCGTCGCCTGCCGGGCGAGCTGCCAGCCTGTCGCCCCGCCGGCGGCGCCGGAGGCCTTGGTGTCTTGGCTGGAGGAGCAGGCACGGGCCCTGCGGACCCCGTGGCTCCTGGCGCACGCGGATGACGGCGTGATCTGGGGGCGTTGCGACGCCGGAGGGCTGATCACCTCGCGCACCGCCCTGGAGGAAGGCGGCGAAACGGACCCGTGCAGCCCGCCCCTGCGTGCCGTCACCCTGCAGGAGGCGCGCCTCTTCGGCCCGACCGCCGAATTGCTCCTCTGGCGCGGGGAACAGGGGGGATGGCAGGCGCGGGTGATCAGGGACGGGGCGGGCGGCGACCCCGCGGTGCAGGGGGATGCGGCGGTTGTCGAGGAGGTGGCCGTGCCCAGGGATGGGGCCATAGGGGACACGGGCGTGCCTGGGCGGGCGGCGCCGACCACGGCGTTTGCGGCGGCGGTGCCGGGGGAGGCCGGGGTGGCGGCGAACCCCGGGGAAGCCGGCCGGCCAGGGGCAGCGGCGCTCCCCGCGGATAGCGGGCCGCTGGGGGACGCGGCGAACACCTGGGCTACCGGCCAGCCAGGGGCGGTCTCGCCGCCCGGGCCGGCGGCGACCTGGCGGCAGGCGTGCGAGGAGCGGTACCTGCTCTGGGGCACGCCCCAGCGGTCGCTGCCTCGCGGGTTCACCCTGTTGCGGGAAGGGGCGCAGGGCTTGCGCCACGCGGTGCCCCTGGCGCTCTCTCCGGGAGCCGGCACGGGGTCGGCGTGGCGCGCCTGGCTGCGCGTGCGGCACTACCTGGCCCCGGAGGGCCTGGCCCGCATCCTCGCCAGCCGCCTGTACGGCCTGGAGGGCCCGGGCGCGGAAACGGGGGAGGAAGCGGAGTGAGCGCAGGCGAGGCTCCCGTCAGCCATCGGAACCCGACCCGACCGGAGCGCGTGGCGACGGCCCCGTACAACTTCGTCCCCCTGCCTGAACGTGTGGTGGCCGCGGTCGACGATCCGCGGGGCTTGCCGCCGCACGACCGCTACGACCCGGGGCGGCACACCGGTTGGTTCGACGTGCTGCTGACGACCCGCGCGCCGCTCTACGTCCGCTGCCCCCTCACGGTCGAGGCCTTCCTGAAGCGGGAGACGAAGGCGGACCAGCAGATGCCCTTCCGCGAGCAGGTGAAGAACACCCCCGAGTTCTACTACACGACGCCGGTGGCGCCTGGGCGGGCGGCCGGGGCGCAGGGC